>NZ_JYMU01000084.1:0-4486 GCF_000938235.1 Bradyrhizobium sp. LTSPM299 | reverse complement strand
TCGCCGACCGCCGACGAACAGACACAACTTCAAATGTTGATTTCGAGGACCGGACGAAGATGTTCGTCTCGCTATTCCAGATACGGCGTCAGCACATTTTCGATCCATTTCATGAATGCGCGGACTCGGCGCGACAGATTGCTTCGATGTGCTACGACGAGGGACACGGCGAGCGCCCGGCGACGAAAATCGGGTATGATCTCCACAAGCGCTCCACTCTCCAGGTATCGGCCAATTCCCAAGAGTGGCGCCTGAATCAGGCCAAGGCCGGCGAGGGCAGCGGCTTCGTAGGTCTGCGCACTGTTAACGTGTAACGCACCTGGCAACTGAAGCGTGGCGTAGCCGTCGCCGTCCGGATATTCCCATCCATAAGGTCTTGCGCCCAGCATCGTCGAAAAATGAATTGTCCGATGCTCCTGACGCTGGAGATCTTCTAGCGATCGGGGGACGCCATAGCGCGCCAGATAGGCGGGACTGGCAGCGTTGACCATGCGTAACTTGCCCAGCGGGCGGGCGATGAGCGTCTCGTCCCTGATGGATCCAAGCCGCAATACACAGTCGAACCCCTCTTGAACCAGATCGACTTGCCGATCCGTACTCGACACCTCCAGCTCCAACTCTGGATGAGTTGCCATGAAATCCGGTAAGGCCGGCATGATCGTTGTCCGTGCCACCTCGGTCGGAAGATCGACGCGTAGACGCCCGCGAAGTGCCACGCGATCGCCTGCGAACATTGAGTGCAGGTCATCAACGTCAGCAAGCAGATCGCGGGCACGGGCATGAAATACCCGTCCGTCTTCCGTCAACTGCACGCTACGCGTCGTCCGGTGCAGAAGCCTGACACCGACATCTTCTTCCAGTTTCCGGATCGCCGTTGAGGCCCTTCCCTTCTGAATGCCCAGGCTATCGGCTGCGCGGCTGAAGCTCCCCATGTCCGCTACCGTTATGAAAATGAGGATGGGTTCGAGATTCTGCATTTTCCTGCCTCGGCATTGTTCACCGTAGAGAGAACAGTGAGTTCGCTCCCTCGTTGTTTGTCATACCTAGGAGACACAATAGGCTCCAAATAATGGGATTCCTCCTCGGAGAATGACAAGTGTCCGAAACTATCAACCTGCCTCAGGTGCCTGAAACTGTGACCGTGCATCGCGCCCTGTGGGCCGGCCGGATCATGAGCGCATTTGTCGTTATCGCTCTGGCGGCAGACGGCACCATTCAGCTTTTCGCGCCGGCACAGATCGCGAGCATGTTGCAGGAAACCGGGTTCGCGATGGACCTGACCCGTGTCGTGGGTCCGATCATCCTTGCCTGCGCCATCCTTTACGCCATCCCGGCCACCGCCGTGCTCGGCGCGATCCTTGTGACGGGCTTTTTGGGAGGTGCCATCTGCGCCCATGTCCGCATTGGTGAGTTGGGGGCGCCGCCGGAAATCATGTCCCTGCTTCTGGGCGCGATGACATGGGGCGGCCTCTACGCGCGCGATCCCCGAATCCGGGCCGTTCTGCCGCTCATCCATTGAACCAACCAGGGCAGTGTTCTGTCCCTCAAGATCAGGAGAAAACACATGTTTTTAGTCATGGGAATCACGGGAAAAGTGGGCGGCGCAACGGCAGAACATCTGTTGGCGCACGGCAAGGAAGTCCGCGCGCTCGTCCGCAATCGCGAGAAGGCTTCAAGCTGGGCGAACAAGGGCGTGGAACTGGTAAACGGTGATTGGAATGATTCGGCAGCCATCGAGCGGGCGCTCAAAGGCGTCGAAGGCGTGTTTGTCATGTTGCCGGCTGTCTGGGCCCCCTCGCCCGATTACAAAGAAGCCAAGGGCGTGATTGCGAACTATGTCGAGGCGCTCACCAAGGCAGCGCCGCCGCGGGTGGTAGCGCTTTCGTCGATGGGTGCGAACAGGACCAGCGGGCTCGGGATGATCACGGCGTTGTCGCTTCTGGAGCAAGGTTTGCGCGACCTGATATCGCCAATCGCATTTGTGCGCGCAGGTGGTTTCTTCGAAAACTTCCTCTACGGCTTGCAGGTCGCCCAGGGCGGAACGCTCCCGGTCTACTACAATCCGACAAACCGGAAATCGACCATGGTCGCGACGAACGACATCGGCGCGGAGGTCGCAACCCTTTTGACCGGTCCAGCGTGGTCAGGGCAGCGCGCCGTCGAGCTTGGTTCGATGGTCACCGCGGATGAAGTCGCGGAGCAATTGGGTGAAGTCCTGAATCTCGACGTCAAAGCCTTTGCAGTCCCGCGTGCAGGGTGGGCGAAAGCGTTCGAGCAATTCGGCATCCCGAAGGGCCACACCGGACCTGCCGAAGAAATGTTTGAGGCCGTGAATGCAGGATGGATGGACCTTGGAGTCGCGGGTACGGAGCACGTAGCCGGTACGACGTCCGCACGCGATGTATTCGAGGCCGCACAGAACGCCGCCAAGGCGTAAGTTCGGGACGGATCAGGCGCAGCCATGGCATGATTGACGCGAGTTGAACGAAGGCAAGGCAATTGGTACCAAGCCTGTCATGGCGCGTCACCACCCGACGACATTGTTTGGTCCTGTTGAAGAACCGCCCGACCCGGTAGCGAGCGCACCCAGGATGCTCCTGATCGGACGACCGAGAAGATGCCATTGAGGAATCCGTCGAAAATGACCCGCAACAGACATGCGATCACTACGGGGGGCGACATGTCATCGTGGGTCTGCAAGTGTTCGCATTTCCCGATCTGTTCCTACAGCGGGTTGGGTACTGGCCTGTTTCGACCCCTAGTGGCCTGGTTTGCCTTAGCGATGTTCAAGCTGATCGCCATTGAAGATGTGCAACATGCCGGAGAAGGCCGGGTGGTCTGCCTCCACGACATACCGAATGGCCCCGGCTCGGTTTGTAAAAACCGACACGATGAAGCCCGGATATTCGTAACCTGAGCGCTTCTTTACTCGGTCGCCTACTTTGAACGGTACGTCTGTCATTTTATCCCCGGTAGGCCGCCTCAGTTGGCGGCCTCTTTCGTATCAGGCCAAGCCTGCAATGTCGCCTGTTGGCCCATCGCAACATTTGCTGCGGTTGCACAAAGGCGGTCGGTGTCGGGGTGAAGCAGACATCGACGACGATTTATGAGTACGTGCCCTAGCACTACTTTGGCAGATTTATTCACGCCGCTGCTTTCCGCC
This sequence comes from Bradyrhizobium sp. LTSPM299, assembly GCF_000938235.1. Classification (NCBI taxonomy): domain Bacteria; kingdom Pseudomonadati; phylum Pseudomonadota; class Alphaproteobacteria; order Hyphomicrobiales; family Nitrobacteraceae; genus Bradyrhizobium; species Bradyrhizobium sp. LTSPM299. Next base: position 1,323 of record NZ_JYMU01000084.1, on the reverse strand, counting down.
GATTTGTCTTCTGCAGTGCGGGCATCGCTGAGGTCGTGGTTGAACGATGAGATCGACGATGGCTTGGCGTACGGCCGGCAGGCTCGGCTGAGGTGGTGGACCGTTGATTCTTTTTTTTCCGCCCCGCTTGTGCGAGACGGCGATGCTGGAGGAATGCGTAAGCGATCATAGTCATGAGCGCATGACGATGAAGGCCCTGCCAGGATCGTCCCTCGAAGTGATCAAGCCCGAGTTCCTCTTTCAGCTGCTGATGGGCCTGTTCGCAAATCCATCGAGCTTTGATCGTAGCAGCTAACGTGCGCAGATTCGTCTTGGCCGGCATATTGGCGAGATAATATTTCTTCTCTCCCGACGTCCTGTGTTCGCCGATGAGCCAGGCTTCGTCCCCCGGAAGATGCTGCTGGCCCATGTCCTTGATCCGCTGCGGAGGTCCATCAGCGGTTCGCACGCGAACCGCGGCGAAGCGAGCTTCCAGCCGGCCCTTGGTCCCGTTTCGCCAACTCACATTTTGCCACTTAGCATTGGCCAGCATGTCTTCGGCCGCCGTCGACAATACGTCGGGAATGTGCCGCTTGCGGGGACGACCTCGACCGGCGACCGGCCAGATCAATTTAACCTCCACCGGATAAACCTTCTGATGACGAGGGATACCGACGGCCCAGGCCAGGCCGCGTGTCGTGAGCCCCTGACGGAACGGCGCGCTGAGGCCGTAACCGGCATCGGCCAGCACACAGCCAAAGCGCATACCGGCTGCCATCACGCGATCGATCTCCGCCAAGGCGATCTCTGGCTTGGTCCGCGCTGCGCGGTACTCTACAGGAACGCCCGCACGCTTCAAACGCACCGGATTGCTCGTCCAACTCTCGGGAACGAAGAGACGTAATGCCACCATGACCGGCACTTCACCCCGCGCAAGCGTCAGCGACACCAATGTTTGGCAATTAGCCGTCTTGCCGAGAGACGAGGCATATTGTGGAGCGACGCCAACCGAACGATCGCCCTTCTTCGGCATCGCCGTGTCGTCGATGACCAGCACCGCATCTTTGCCGCCGACCAGGCGATCGGCCTGAACGAGCAATTCTGCCTCCAATGGCGCCGCATCCCAGAGGCCATCAGCGATGAAATGGTGCAACTGGTCATACTCGCCCGGTGCCAGCCGCGCCGCCATTGGCTGGACGCTCTTGCGATCGCCCGGTCCAATCAATCCCGAGATATAAAGCGGACACATCCGCCGCCGCGCCTTGTGACCTAAACGATCCAGGAATGGCTTGAGCCAGCGCCCAAGCTCGTCTTCCCACTTCGACTTCGTGTCCACCATGGTCG
>NZ_JYMU01000083.1:0-2670 GCF_000938235.1 Bradyrhizobium sp. LTSPM299 | reverse complement strand
TTTTTTTCCGCCCCGCTTGTGCGAGACGGCGATGCTGGAGGAATGCGTAAGCGATCATAGTCATGAGCGCATGACGATGAAGGCCCTGCCAGGATCGTCCCTCGAAGTGATCAAGCCCGAGTTCCTCTTTCAGCTGCTGATGGGCCTGTTCGCAAATCCATCGAGCTTTGATCGTAGCAGCTAACGTGCGCAGATTCGTCTTGGCCGGCATATTGGCGAGATAATATTTCTTCTCTCCCGACGTCCTGTGTTCGCCGATGAGCCAGGCTTCGTCCCCCGGAAGATGCTGCTGGCCCATGTCCTTGATCCGCTGCGGAGGTCCATCAGCGGTTCGCACGCGAACCGCGGCGAAGCGAGCTTCCAGCCGGCCCTTGGTCCCGTTTCGCCAACTCACATTTTGCCACTTAGCATTGGCCAGCATGTCTTCGGCCGCCGTCGACAATACGTCGGGAATGTGCCGCTTGCGGGGACGACCTCGACCGGCGACCGGCCAGATCAATTTAACCTCCACCGGATAAACCTTCTGATGACGAGGGATACCGACGGCCCAGGCCAGGCCGCGTGTCGTGAGCCCCTGACGGAACGGCGCGCTGAGGCCGTAACCGGCATCGGCCAGCACACAGCCAAAGCGCATACCGGCTGCCATCACGCGATCGATCTCCGCCAAGGCGATCTCTGGCTTGGTCCGCGCTGCGCGGTACTCTACAGGAACGCCCGCACGCTTCAAACGCACCGGATTGCTCGTCCAACTCTCGGGAACGAAGAGACGTAATGCCACCATGACCGGCACTTCACCCCGCGCAAGCGTCAGCGACACCAATGTTTGGCAATTAGCCGTCTTGCCGAGAGACGAGGCATATTGTGGAGCGACGCCAACCGAACGATCGCCCTTCTTCGGCATCGCCGTGTCGTCGATGACCAGCACCGCATCTTTGCCGCCGACCAGGCGATCGGCCTGAACGAGCAATTCTGCCTCCAATGGCGCCGCATCCCAGAGGCCATCAGCGATGAAATGGTGCAACTGGTCATACTCGCCCGGTGCCAGCCGCGCCGCCATTGGCTGGACGCTCTTGCGATCGCCCGGTCCAATCAATCCCGAGATATAAAGCGGACACATCCGCCGCCGCGCCTTGTGACCTAAACGATCCAGGAATGGCTTGAGCCAGCGCCCAAGCTCGTCTTCCCACTTCGACTTCGTGTCCACCATGGTCGGCCCTCCAAAAGCCGACCACCCATGAATCATTGAAAATCTGATTCGGGAATCCAGTTTCGCTAATCAATCGCCAAAATCTGCCAAAGTAGTGCTAGCACTACTTTGGCAGATTTATTCACGCCGCTGCTTTCCGCCGATTTGTCTTCTGCAGTGCGGGCATCGCTGAGGTCGTGGTTGAACGATGAGATCGACGATGGCTTGGCGTACGGCCGGTAGGCTCGGCTGAGGTGGTGGACCGTTGATTCTTTTTTTCCGCCCCGCTTGTGCGAGACGGCGATGCTGGAGGAATGCGTAAGCGATCATAGTCATGAGCGCATGACGATGAAGGCCCTGCCAGGATCGTCCCTCGAAGTGATCAAGCCCGAGTTCCTCTTTCAGCTGCTGATGGGCCTGTTCGCAAATCCATCGAGCTTTGATCGTAGCAGCTAACGTGCGCAGATTCGTCTTGGCCGGCATATTGGCGAGATAATATTTCTTCTCTCCCGACGTCCTGTGTTCGCCGATGAGCCAGGCTTCGTCCCCCGGAAGATGCTGCTGGCCCATGTCCTTGATCCGCTGCGGAGGTCCATCAGCGGTTCGCACGCGAACCGCGGCGAAGCGAGCTTCCAGCCGGCCCTTGGTCCCGTTTCGCCAACTCACATTTTGCCACTTAGCATTGGCCAGCATGTCTTCGGCCGCCGTCGACAATACGTCGGGAATGTGCCGCTTGCGGGGACGACCTCGACCGGCGACCGGCCAGATCAATTTAACCTCCACCGGATAAACCTTCTGATGACGAGGGATACCGACGGCCCAGGCCAGGCCGCGTGTCGTGAGCCCCTGACGGAACGGCGCGCTGAGGCCGTAACCGGCATCGGCCAGCACACAGCCAAAGCGCATACCGGCTGCCATCACGCGATCGATCTCCGCCAAGGCGATCTCTGGCTTGGTCCGCGCTGCGCGGTACTCTACAGGAACGCCCGCACGCTTCAAACGCACCGGATTGCTCGTCCAACTCTCGGGAACGAAGAGACGTAATGCCACCATGACCGGCACTTCACCCCGCGCAAGCGTCAGCGACACCAATGTTTGGCAATTAGCCGTCTTGCCGAGAGACGAGGCATATTGTGGAGCGACGCCAACCGAACGATCGCCCTTCTTCGGCATCGCCGTGTCGTCGATGACCAGCACCGCATCTTTGCCGCCGACCAGGCGATCGGCCTGAACGAGCAATTCTGCCTCCAATGGCGCCGCATCCCAGAGGCCATCAGCGATGAAATGGTGCAACTGGTCATACTCGCCCGGTGCCAGCCGCGCCGCCATTGGCTGGACGCTCTTGCGATCGCCCGGTCCAATCAATCCCGAGATATAAAGCGGACACATCCGCCGCCGCGCCTTGTGACCTAAACGATCCAGGAATGGCTTGAGCCAGCGCCCAAGCTCGTCTTCCCACTTCGACTTCGTGTCCACCATGGTCG
>NZ_JYMU01000082.1:0-5715 GCF_000938235.1 Bradyrhizobium sp. LTSPM299 | reverse complement strand
TGAAGGCGACTCACCCTCGATGTGATGACGAGGGCTGCCCGGATAGGCCGGGTAGAGCCTCACACAAAGGGGCGAGTCATGGAGCATCATAGCGAAGCATTCGTGGCGTTGGACACTGCGAAATTGCGCAATGCGGTGGCGATTGCCGATGCCGGTCGAGCCGGTGAGATTCGATATCTCGGCGAGATCGACAATACTGAAGCCGAGACACGCAAGCTCGTCGCAAAACTTGCGAGCAAACATGCTCGATTGACGTTCTGCTACGAGGCTGGCCCGACAGGTTACGGTCTCTACCGCTTGATCAAGAGCATCGGCCATGACTGCATTGTGGTGGCACCGTCGCTGATCCCATCCAAGCCAGGTGATCGGGTCAAAACCAATCGGCGCGATGCCGTCAATCTCGTGAAGCTGCTCAGGGCCGGTGAGCTGACGGCGGTCTGGGTGCCTGATGAGCGTCACGAGGCGATGCGGGACCTCGTGCGGGCTCGCGACGCCGCGGTCAAGGACTACAGAGTCAAGCGCCAGAACGTCTCCTCGCTACTGCTGCGTCTCGGCCGTCACTATCCGGGCAAGAAAACCTGGGGGCGGACGCACCTCAACTGGCTCACCGGCCTCAAGCTTGAGCATCGCGAGCAGCGCATCGCCTTCGAGGAAATGTTGTTGGCTGTACGACAGGTCCGGGAACGGATCGAGCGGTTGGAGCAGGCCATGCGCGAGGCCGTCGCGGACTGGACTCTGGCGCCGGTCATCGAGGCAGTGCAGGCCATGCGTGGCGTCGACATGGTCGGTGCGGTCGCGTTCCTGGCCGAGCTTGGCGATCTGTCGCGCTTCGAGAACCCCCGCCAGTTGATGGCCTATCTTGGCCTTACCCCGTCAGAGAGATCTACCGGAGAGAACGTCAAGCGGGGTGGCATCACCAAGGCCGGCAACGCGCGAGCACGACGGCTGCTCATCGAGGCTGCGTGGAGTTACCGTTTCCCACCCCGCGTCAGCAAGGACATGCAGACCAGGATCGGGGCCGCACCACGAACGGCCCGCGAGATTGCCTGGAAGGCGCAGATACGGCTTTGTGGCCGCTTCCGGACAATGACGCGGAAGGGCAAGCGGCCGACGATCGTGGTAACTGCGATCGCCCGCGAGCTGTCGGCCTTCATCTGGGCGATCAACCGCGAAGTCGCGGGATCTCATGCAACGGCGAACTAAAGACCAGGGTCATGGACCGCTCGAGCTATGAGGGCTCGACCGGCCCACAACCCCTCCGCCCTGACACGTAGCAACGGCCCAATAACAGCGGAGCATCATCGAACATCAATCGTGCAGCAGCGAGGGCGGGGCCACGGCAGGGGAACTCCCGCTTGGACTATGTGGCCGATCGCAAGATCGATGCCCGCGTTTAGACAGGGACAGCCCCGGACGAACAAACGGAAATGCGGTACCCAACCCGCGAATCAGAGTTTGATCACCGACGTCTTCAGGTCCCCGCCCTCACCCCTGCACGATCTATCGCCCAGACCCTCAAGCCAGAATGGCAGCAAGAGGGCGACCAATTGCGCCCTCAGCGCTTGACTAGGGACATCAGAGTCCTGTGGCCCGAAGCGGACCAATCTAGCCCTTCTTCGCCTGACCGTAAGCAATCGTCGTGTTGTGCGCGTGCGCAATGCGCCACCCAGCTTGAGTTTTCACAAACACCATCGTGATGAGGTTTCCGCTATCGGGATACGCCGCGCCAGACGGAAGTGCTCCAACCCCCTCTATTCGGTTGATGTGGGTCTCAACAATGACGTTGGGCGCAATCTCGCGCATCGTGGTGATTTCAGGCGTCTGCATGCGACTATTGGCAAACATACCTTTATGGAGAAGTGCATGTGCCTTCATCACCGCCTCGCGACCCTTCCAGTGCATGCCGACGACATTTATCCAATCCACGTCAGGCATGGCGTCGGCGACGAAAGCATCCATATCGTGCCTATTCCAAGCATCCGTTTGTCGGTCCAGAATTGCACGGATCGCGGCTTCGTCGGCGGCCGACACGGGTGATCCGATTGAAGGATTGTCGCTTTGTACCGTGGCGGAGTGCAATTGCCCGACGATTAGGAATACGCTTGCGGCCAGGAATAAGCTTGCGACGCAAATTCTAAGAAGCTTGTTCATCTGAACTCCCTTCAATCGAAGCGGGCGACACTCATTAGATGCCACGGCGGAAAATTGAGGTCCACCAAGGAATAGGAACCAAATGTCGGGAAGTAGCCCTTCAGCACCTCCGGGCGACGTTCATTATTCCGCCGCTATGGGCCGACAAGCGGAGATCAGGCGTGCCCCTATTGGTCAGTTCGCCCCGGACCGCGCCGCCGGCATGTAGATCTGAGCGTAGCCTTCCTTGATCGCCGAGGTGATGCGGTCGAGGCGGCGGTCGATGTGCTTCTCCAATACCGACACGCACCTCTCCTCGTCGCGCGCTTTCAGGCCCTCGAGGACGGCGCGATGTTCGGCCTCGGTGTTGGATCGGTTAATGCGGTCCATGTCGATCCCGCGCACGAAACGAATCCGCGCGTTGACGTTGCGCAGCATCTGCAGGATCTCGGCAAGTGGCCGGGGCCTAAGGTCATTTGCGGGCAGGATTGCTCACAGATGAAACGATCACTTGGGAAGCACGAATGCCCGCTTGTGGCCTCCCTTTCGGACCTCATCGCCGTCTGCGGGTGTCGGCTCACTGGGGCTTAGCGGACTTCGGCGGAAGGCACGCCAACTTCCGAGTTTGACCCACAACGGCGATCGGTTCACGTGGCTCCGTGCTCCTCAAGAAGACGCAGTATCTTTTTTTGCTGCGCCTTCGCCTCAGTTGATCCTGAGCCGCTTTTGCCAGTGTTCTGATTTGCGAGAAGCATCGGCGTCGAGCCGTTCCTATTTGGAGCACGCGGGTCGGCACCGCCATCGATGAGCGCCTTCACCGCAACCGCGCAGCGATTGCGCACTGCGCGGTGCAGTGGCGCGACCCCGCTCTTGTCGACCGCATTTGGATCCGCTCCGGCTCGAATGAGCCTGCCTATGATCTTCGCCTGGGCGCTTTGATCCCATGCCGACAAGCCAGGCCCGCCATCAACGGCATAGTGAAGGGGCTCCGCGCCACGTCTATTCCTCGCTCGAATGTCGGCGCCCCTGGCGATCAGCTCGTCTACAATGCGAGTTTGATGTGCCGCCGCCGCCATATGCAAGGCGGTATCGCCCTCGTACATGTAGTGCAGAATCTGTTCGAAAAAGTTACGTTTGGGAGATTGCCGAGTTGCGCCATGACCCGCGCGCGCTTGTGCCAAAAGCGGCAAAGCATCAAGCAATCCAATGGCGGTCACGTCGTCTCCGGCGACGATGGCCTCCACGCAAGCCCTGAACGGGTCACCCTGGATTTTATCGGCCTTCAATTGCTTACTCCCTTTTGTTAGTAGGCCAAACATAAAGGCGGAGCGCGAATGGAGCTAGTATACTCCGCCCATCGCCGGTATCTGAGTCTGACCCTTAACGGACAATCTGGCGCTGTGAAAGAATCAGACGCTGTACGGCTCGGCTGATGGACAGGCCAACAGCCATCAGTTCGCTCTCCTCTTAAGATTAGAGAAGGCCACTTTCCAAGCCGGGCCAAAACCTCACCTTGAACGTTCGGTACAGGGCAAGGCTCGCAAGGCCTTCGCTGAGCGCCATGCATCCGCCTCCAAACAGCGCGACGATGTAAAGCGCGTATCTGGGGCTGAGCGCGCCTAAAGCATACCGCAGAGGAGCCAGCGCAAATGGCAGCACCGTCAGGACCAAGCCAAAAGCGATGATCTTGGAGAATTGAACGGGCCAACGATCCTTCAGGTCGAGCGGCGGCGGATTGACGTCGGAGAAACAAGCAACAAGTCTACGTCGAAACGCGACGAAGTTCGCAAGCTTCGCCAAAAGCCAAAGGCCGGTCGCAATTTCGATCAACGCCAGATCGCCATTCGACACATACCCAGCGCGCCGCAAGGTCCAAAAGTTCGGAAGATATTGGATGACAACCGGAGAGAGCCCCTCGCGAAGAAGCGGCAGATGCGGAACGAGCGGAAGAAGAAGGCTGGCTAAGACCAACAACGCTCTCAACGGCGAATCTGCCGTCGCTGGCGGTCTAATTTCCCCATCTTTGTTATAGCTAAATCGATAAGCTGCACCGGGGCCGGTCATTTGGACTGACTATCAGCTCCCTTGTGTCACGCCAAAGGCGAAATGTCGCCTGTCGGCCCTGACTCTGGGCGGCGTCCGTTATTCCGTCGCTATGGGGGACAAGCGGACATCAAACGTGCCGTTACCCTAGCACCCCGATTTATGAGTACACGGCCTAACACTACTTTGGCAGATTTATTCACGCCGCTGCTTTCCGCCGATTTGTCTTCTGCAGTGCGGGCATCGCTGAGGTCGTGGTTGAACGATGAGATCGACGATGGCTTGGCGTACGGCCGGTAGGCTCGGCTGAGGTGGTGGACCGTTGATTCTTTTTTTTCCGCCCCGCTTGTGCGAGACGGCGATGCTGGAGGAATGCGTAAGCGATCATAGTCATGAGCGCATGACGATGAAGGCCCTGCCAGGATCGTCCCTCGAAGTGATCAAGCCCGAGTTCCTCTTTCAGCTGCTGATGGGCCTGTTCGCAAATCCATCGAGCTTTGATCGTAGCAGCTAACGTGCGCAGATTCGTCTTGGCCGGCATATTGGCGAGATAATATTTCTTCTCTCCCGACGTCCTGTGTTCGCCGATGAGCCAGGCTTCGTCCCCCGGAAGATGCTGCTGGCCCATGTCCTTGATCCGCTGCGGAGGTCCATCAGCGGTTCGCACGCGAACCGCGGCGAAGCGAGCTTCCAGCCGGCCCTTGGTCCCGTTTCGCCAACTCACATTTTGCCACTTAGCATTGGCCAGCATGTCTTCGGCCGCCGTCGACAATACGTCGGGAATGTGCCGCTTGCGGGGACGACCTCGACCGGCGACCGGCCAGATCAATTTAACCTCCACCGGATAAACCTTCTGATGACGAGGGATACCGACGGCCCAGGCCAGGCCGCGTGTCGTGAGCCCCTGACGGAACGGCGCGCTGAGGCCGTAACCGGCATCGGCCAGCACACAGCCAAAGCGCATACCGGCTGCCATCACGCGATCGATCTCCGCCAAGGCGATCTCTGGCTTGGTCCGCGCTGCGCGGTACTCTACAGGAACGCCCGCACGCTTCAAACGCACCGGATTGCTCGTCCAACTCTCGGGAACGAAGAGACGTAATGCCACCATGACCGGCACTTCACCCCGCGCAAGCGTCAGCGACACCAATGTTTGGCAATTAGCCGTCTTGCCGAGAGACGAGGCATATTGTGGAGCGACGCCAACCGAACGATCGCCCTTCTTCGGCATCGCCGTGTCGTCGATGACCAGCACCGCATCTTTGCCGCCGACCAGGCGATCGGCCTGAACGAGCAATTCTGCCTCCAATGGCGCCGCATCCCAGAGGCCATCAGCGATGAAATGGTGCAACTGGTCATACTCGCCCGGTGCCAGCCGCGCCGCCATTGGCTGGACGCTCTTGCGATCGCCCGGTCCAATCAATCCCGAGATATAAAGCGGACACATCCGCCGCCGCGCCTTGTGACCTAAACGATCCAGGAATGGCTTGAGCCAGCGCCCAAGCTCGTCTTCCCACTTCGACTTCGTGTCCACCATGGTCG
>NZ_JYMU01000081.1:0-193300 GCF_000938235.1 Bradyrhizobium sp. LTSPM299 | reverse complement strand
GGCCGGTATTGTTCAGCGGTTTGCCTTTGCGCCTTGGACCGGTTCCGGGTCGCCACATCAAAGTGTTTGGCAAAATGCTGACCGCGTAAGATACGCCCAACTCCGTCATGCCCGCGCGCAGACGCGAGTCGTTGCCATAGGCTGTATCCATCAATGCGACGCCACGTGGCAGGCCGGCTTCACATGCCCGACGTATCTGCTCCAGCGCGATCTCCGGTTTGGTTTTGAACTTGACGTCCTTCGGCACACCCGCCTTCTTCCGCCGTGCGCGGTCCTTGGTCCAATCCTGCGGCAAGTACAGCCGATAGGCCACTGGCAGGCTGCTGGAGTGGTTGGCAATCGATAACGACACCGTTACCTGGCAATTGGCCTGCTTGCCGAGCTGGCCGCAATATTGGTGGTGCACGCCGACCGAATGCTTGCCTTGCTTGGGGAACGCCGTGTCGTCGATGATCCACGCTTCGATCGGCCCATCCTTCTCGATCGCCGGCAACACCATCTCGCGCACCTTGGCCAGCACCTTCTCGTCCGACCAGGTCGCGACACCGACAAAGTGCAGCAGCGACTGATGCTGGGCCGCCGTCCGCGCTGGAGCCGTCTTCGCCGCCATCGGCTCGACGCTCTTGCGCTCACCGGGCAGTATCAAACCGGTGCAATAATCGCGCAGCGGCCCAGCTCGGTCCGCGTGACCAATGACGCTCGAAAGCCCCTCAACATACGCCGCAAAGCGTGCTTCGCTGCCCTTGAGATTCATCTGGCCCTCCATCTGCCAAAATCTGAATCTCTTCAATTATTTGATTCTCAGACCCGACGCCTGCGGCCTTCTGACTCAGTAGTACTAAGTCAGAATGCAGAATCGACCAACTTACTGCTTGACGTCTAACAGTGCCTGATTTTGACTGGTTTTTCCTTGGCAGTTATGCCGGCCGGCGTGAGGCGGTAAGCCGTCGGTTCTTGATCGCGGCTTCGTTCAATTAGACCGCCATGTAACAAACTGTCGATAGTCTTTTGGCTTGCAGGAAGATGCGCTTCGCGCACCCATTGGTTGTCGCAAAGGTACTGCATAAACTGGCGCTCGCGCTGCTTTATTGGACGCACGTCGACAAACTCGACACCTATGCGATTGCCTTTGACCCAAGCTATCCGGCAGTTGCGAACAATCCGGTTGCTTTCCGTCATCAATCGAAAGCCGTTTGGCAGATAAGCCGCATTTGGGACGTCGATGGCGGCCCCGTCAGCTGAAGCATTAACTACAACGCAACGGACGCTACCGCCGGCAGCCGAAATAAACGCAATCTGTTCAAGGTCGCTTCGTGGAGACTTACGGCGATCTACCATGCCAAGCCGCTCTCGAGATTAATGTAATCAATTAAATGGAACGCGCTGTCGGGCGGCGGGTGGCCGCCCAAAGCAGAGCTTCCTTCGGCAATGTTGATAAGCAGTTAAACGTTTCCACGGCCGCGCGCCCCTCGCGCGATCATCGGAACATATTCAACATGGCCTTCGGTCTTAGAACGCGTCCTGGGACAAATAGCAGAACCCGCAGGTCGTTCGCCGCTAATTGCGGGTGCTGGTTGCTGGTCTTCCAGCATCGTAAGCTCATGTTCCGCAAGGAAGGGCCCGCAGATCAGCAGATTGGCATGGTCGTCGATCCGTCCGCCTTCGGCCAGCGTCGTCAGCAGGCTGCGGTCGAGGCCACGCGGGGTGCGATAGTCGATGTCCTCGACGCAGGCCTGACCACATCCGCTCGTTCTAACTTTCGCAAAGCAGCTTGTCGGCCTGCTGGATAAGTGCCTCTCCCTTCGCCCGCGTCTCCGCCGACTGGGTAGCCAGGATGTTGGCCATTGCCCGCGCCTTCCTTGCCCACATATCTATCCGTCAGGGCAAGTTCGAGCGCCGTCAAATGTAATGAGTTCGCCTGCCTTGATCAGATCGAAATCGACCCATGCAAGGATATACAGCTTCTGGGCGCGCTCAAATTTTGCCGACACAATGAGCGGAAGCGTGGGATGCAAACTAAATTGCAAAACGAAATCGCGCCACGCGGCGAAGGTCGCGAAGATCGGAAAGCTGGCGGGGTTGCCTGGCATCGGCCACGCCACGCAAAGCGGCTCTGGCCCTTGGCGAGCCGCAGCGATGGAGTCGAGGTAGTTCGTCGGCAGCACGGTTCCCTCAAAATGACTGGCTATTCCGTCAGAAAACCTTCGTAGACGAAAGCGCTCCGGATCGTTTCAGCATCTTTCTCGCACACGTCCTGTCCGCGCACTACGTCGTACCATGTCGCGCGCACTTTATCGGTCATGTCTGAGACGATCGCCTTCGCTTCCTGCTCTTCGAGCAGAAAACGGACATGCTGCGAAAGAACATTCTTCGCATTGGCATACCGGCCTTGATCGCCAACTTCCATTGCGAGGTCGCGTCGACCCTGTGCAACTTGGGGCATCGGGGTCAGGTCATAAGCAGGCGACAACTGCCATTCGCGCTCTTTGGCAATAATCGCATGGTTGCGAGGATGATCGTCGATATTCGAGATCAACGCATTGAATGCCATCCGTCGAAACAGTTCCGGGGCGTCCTTTTTTGGCTCTCGTACAACGCGGCGCAGTTCTTCCGACATCAAGACGTAGGACCAGCGGTCTCTTGCTCCAACCGCTTCGTCGGCGCCAAGCAGAGTAAGGCCACTGATCATTCGGGATCTCGTGTATCCTTTGCCTGTCTTTTCGCGATCGAAACGTTTGACGAGAAGAACATTCTTGTCGCCAATCGTTTCGATACGGCTGGTCGCAACACTGATGCCGCAGCTTTTTGCAAGTTCAAGCATCGCGCGTTCTACGCGCGTATTGTTCCAGCGATCGTCGGGACGATTGAATTTTGCGACCCACAGACCTTCATTGTCCTCCACTACTGCCTTTGGGCGCGCGCCGCCCATTGATGTACCGAGCAGCATTAAGTCCTGGACCTGAGCGGCTTCTTCGGTTTTGACGTCTTCCTGCCGCATCAAAGCTTCCGCGACCTCCTGAAGCTTCGCGAGTTCAAGCGTCTTATTGAATTTTCGGCGAGGCGCGGGCGGCTCTTGGCCCAGACCAAAGCCGAGCGCTCCGGCGCGATCGTCCGCTGAGTTCAGCAAGTAGTCGAGTTCGCCTAGTTGCGGGACGCCGGCATGCTTTTCGATGACGCGGCGCCCCCAATAGTCAGGGCTAGCGTCGCGCAACGCGCCGAATACCCCGTTCAACCGTGCGGTCTCACAGGTATTGCCCGAAAGCTTAAGCTCGATGGGGTCGATGGCGGCTGCGTTGGCACGGGCAAGATAAGATTTGCCATAGACGAAGCGGCCCAACGCATTGTCGCGTCGATCCTTCGTCAACTCAAACCGTCCCGCTGTTACGGATTCGGTTTCGCCGGGGAGCGTCATGTAGACATAGCATTCAGTGTTTGGTTTAGAAGTCATTGTCTAACCCCCCGCTCTTACGAACACGCTTACGCCCTTTCGCCGATTGCAGTGAAAGCCCTTCTTGATCTTTCAACGGATCAGCCAACTCTTCAAAAGGTGCGAGCAGACCGTAAAGCCAGAGGAGGCCCCCATAGACCACGATGCCCGTCGAGGCTTTACCCTTTTCGGCGTCCATCACCGCGCGCTTGCCCGTTCCGATGCGTTGAGCAACATCCTCAATAGTCATCCGGCGGGCCGTCCTGGCCGTACGCAGATTTTCGCCCAAGCGCTTGAGCGCCTGTTCGACCGGGTAAGGAGGAGCCTTTTGGAGTTTGTTGAGCGCTACCATGTGCTTTCAAGAGCCTGTTAGAGGGTTTAAGGTGCTCTTGAGAGCAGATCAGAATTGAGGCTGAAAAGCAATAAAATGCTTTTAAGAGCAGTTTATAAGCCTTAAGGGACCCTCAAGAGCACATATTTGGCGGCCTCTGTCTTAGCCAAACCAAACGCTTACCGGCCTTCGCAATCCATCGAATGGGTAATCCATTTGACCTCGCGGCGGGACATGGTCGTGACGAGCGCTAACACCAACGCGCCGACCCGGCGTGAGTGCGCTTGTGCGTAGCCAGGGCGAGGGTGGTCCCCCAGGAGATGCCCAAAATGGTCCAGCGCTCGACCCGGTGGAGCTCGCGCAACGTCTCAGCGATGAGATGGCCGGTGGTATTGGTGCGGAGGTCGGCATTCGGGGCACTCGCGAGGGGTTTGCTCTGCCCTGACCCGCGCTGATCGAAGAGCACCACGCGGTAGGCGCTCTGGCGGACAGCGCTTCTGACACCGACTGGAGCGGCACCGTCGGTGTCGGACTTGAATTTGCCTTCGCACCCGGCTGGTCGGCAGCGGTTGAATACGACCATCTGTTCATGAGCGCCCACAACTACGGGTTCGTTACTCCAACTCGCCCTTAACAGCCGCAACGACGACGTCAAGCAGGACGTAGATCTCGTCACCGTCCGTCTGAACTACAAGTTCGGCGGTCCGGTTGTCGCGCGCTACTGATCGCTCGCTTGACTCAGCGGTATTGAAAGCATCGGGTCTCGGCCCAGGCTTTCTCTCCCCGCCGCTGGATGAACCGCGAGGTTCAGACCAGGTCCGTCGACGGCGGCGCGTGACTTTGGTCTCGGGGAAGATCTGCCGAGCGCCGGCCACCGGCGTGAGAGGCGTACCGGCGGCTCCGTTGGCCGCGAAACCGTTGTTCCCACATGTGCCGGTGGCACCGCTGATAGCGGTGCCATTGAACACTATATTGGTGTTCGACAATCGAGCCGCGCGGGTGCTTTGAACGCCGATAGCGTTGCCGTCGATAGACGAGTCGTAAACGTTCTTCGAGACGGCGTGTTTGTTGTCGTTTCGCATTTAATCGTCCCCGCAACAACGGGCGGTAGGGTTGCGAACTAAGGTTTCAAAGGTTTGTTGTTCGTTTCGACCATCAACACCTTGGCGACGAGGCCAACGCCGCCGGCTGCTATGCTGTACAACGCGGGGGTCATCGGATTGCCGGTGACATGAATCAGCCAGGTCACAACCATTTGAGTGGTTCCGCCGAACACGGTTACCGCCAATGCGTAGGCCATCGCCATTCCCGTGCTGCGGACTGATGCCGGGAAGCTTTCCGAGATGATCACCAACGCGCAACCGCCGCCCAAACCGCCAATAGTGGCCAGGAATGCGACCACCAAAAGCAGGCTCGTCGCGTTGTGGAACGCGTTGATCAGATAGTAGCCGGGATAGAGCGCCAATAGATAGGCGATATGCGAGGGGATCATGACCCACTTGCGTCCAACGGTGTCGGAGAGCCAGCCGCCGATCAGACAAGATGCCATCGAGCAAGTCCCGCCCACGAGAGTGGCCGCCATCGCGACACTCTCCGACTGATGCAAGGTCGTTCTGGCGTACGTCGTCATGTAGAGAGATACGTAGGCTCCGATCGTACCTGATGTCACGACCATAGTGGCAAGGACGAATTGTCGGGTGTGATTCCGGAACAGGTTCGCAAGGATCGATCCAAAGCCGGGTTGCTCCGACGGTTCTCCATTCTCCAGCGTCTCTGGCATATTGCGCCGCATAAAGATCGCGGCGGGAACAATCAGCAAGCCCAGCAGGAAAGGGATACGCCAGCCCCAGCCGTCCATGTTCTGTCTGGCGAGGATCAAGGACAGAGCCAGGCCGATGGCAGCGGCGATCACGTGTGCAAGTCCTTGGCTGGCGGTTTGCCAGCTGCCGTAAAGCCCGCGTCGGCCGGGAGGGGCGGCCTCCACCAGATACGCGGTTGCAGGTCCGACCTCGCCGCCCAAAGCGAAGCCCTGAACGAGGCGCGCAAGTACCACGAGGATCGGCGCGGCGATACCGATCCTCTCATAGGAAGGTGTGATCGCGAGAGTGGCCACGCCGATCGCCATCAGCGCCACTGTCAACATCAATGCGGGCTTGCGGCCTGCGCGATCCGCGTAGGCGCCGATGACAACACTTCCGATCGGCCGTGTGACGAAGCCGACACCGAAGACGGCGACGGACAGAATCAGGCTGACGAATGGGTCCGTGGACGGGAAGAAGGTCTGCCCAATCGTCACGGCAAAGAGCGCGTAGATGGTGAAATCGTAGAATTCGAGAGTGTTGCCGGCTATCGCGGCGATGACGCTGGATTTGGAGGGGGGCGGCTTGCCGAGCGGATTGACCGGCGGTGAGCTGGTGTCGAGGATCGAGGCAACGTGCGACATTCCGTTACGCTCCAAGTATCTCTCGCTTATTTCTGAATTATGCGAGCGTCGTTAGTCCGGCGACTGTGGAGTGTAATGGCGACCCAATCGCTGGAACCTCCCAAACGGGAGTTGGTCTGGATTACGGTCGAAGACGCGACGCCAAGACGGCCAACCGGGCGAATGGCTCTGGCGCCGATCGATTGTTGTGTTGACGAGGCGAACAGGCGATCGGCGGCTTAGTCCGCAGGGCGTTGCGGGACCAGCGGCTCCGCAACGACTACCAAAAACACGTTCGTTCGGCGCAATACTGCAAAATGATGCAAGACCGTGAGTTCGGCATTCCGACGCGGCGGAGCGAACTCGGTCTGCCGCAATCGGACGACATCAAGATCAACGATCTTGGACCGTGATGCGTGCGGCCGGCAATGTCATCGAGCTTGCGCCGATGAATTGCAGCTTTCCGCCGTCCGGACCACGTGGCGGCCCTGTCTTCAACTTCAGATCCGAGGGGCGCAGTTTCACCAAGAGCAACCGTTGCCTCATCTCGGCTTCGGCATTCTTCGAATTCGCAGGAAGGAAACACCCTAAAGCCAAGCATCGCTTCACGCCTAACGACCAGTCGTTTCCGAAAATCGCTGGCGCGAGGGCAAGGGCGCCGTGCCGCCAGCGTTTACAATGCGGACAACCGACCCCGACCCGGACGTCGAGCCATATCACGACCGACAGGTTGTCATGCTGTGCCCTGGGCACACTGAATCTATCTCACCAAGCCGGAAGGAGAGCTTCTGCGTCCCTTGCCGGCGGGCACTCTCGATGCCGTGACGGTTCGGAAGGGGAGCGATTGAAAACTTGCTATGGAGCTGCGGGACGGTAATTCATCGCGATGGAGTACTGTGTTTTGCACAAGGCGCTCACCATCAAAGTTCACTCCGCCGTCAGCATGGACCGTAACGCGCTTAATCTCTCGGTACCTGGCGCCTTCAGTCGGAAGACGATGAACACAGCCTCAATCGCCAAAGAAAATGTTGGATCGGTGTGCTCCAGGAGCTCCCGGACGCGTGCTTCGTAGCCGCCACGACCAAGGGGTCCCATCAGCACGCCATGCGCCGGCAGCGTGCCAGTGAAGATCGGGCCAGTGAAGGTCGTCGCAGCGGGCTAGCAAGAGAGACGCAACGTGAGCCTCCGCATTGATCCAGAATAACTGCAACACCGAACCACAAATTGATTTCACCTCCCAATTGGGAGGTCTGTTGTGCGCGTCGCTCATTATGTTTCGTTACAGGCGATAACATCGCGCAACCCCTCGTTTTCGAGAGATCCAAGAAATGAAGAAACTTGTGCTCGCTCTGACTGCAGTCGCAACATTCACAGGCTCGGCCCTCGCAGCGGACCTGTCGGCCGCTCCCTCGTACGCGAAGGCTCCGCCAGTGGTCGCGCTTCCGAGCTGGACCGGCTTCTACATCTTCGGCGGCGGCGGCGGCGGCATCTGGGACGCCAACACCGGCCTGACCGAGAACGCGACGGGTGGCTGCATTCTCTGCGTGAACAACAAGCAGGGCGGCGATGGCTGGTTCGGTTCGGTTGGTGCGGGCTATGACTGGCAAGTCAACAGCAGCTGGATCATAGGCATCCTGGTCGACGGTCAGTTCGGCAGCATCAAGGGTTCGATCTCGGAAGGCATCCTCGTTGGCAACGAGAAGGTCAAGGAGAGCTGGGCGGCAGGCGCTCGCGTCGGTTATCTGGTCGGACCGAACGTCCTCTCCTACGTCAATGCCGGTTACACCGGTTCGAAGTGGGACGGCACGACGTTGCTCAGCGGGTTTACCGGCAACCCGTCGGGCTTCCACACTGGTGGCTTCACGGCTGAAGGCTGGTTCATTGGCGGCGGCGTCGAAAACAATCTGAACATCTTCGGCATCACCGCGCCGGGCTGGTTCATGAAGACCGAGTATCGCGCCGCCTATTACGGCAACAAAAGCCTCAACGCCCTTGTCGATGGCACCAATGTGCCGGCCGGTTTGTCCGTCAACTTTAACGACTCCCTGGTTCAGACCGTCAGCACGTCGCTGGTCTATCGCTTCAACGTACCGGCTGTCGCGAAGTACTGATCCGGTGTCACTGCACCCCAACACTAGGCAAAAGTTCCGGCATCGTCCGAGGCGTTTTCTTGACTGTTGCAGCGATCGGAGACGAACTCGTCGCTGCAGGTCTCAACTACGTACATTGGGTGCCGCCTGAACTACAAGTTTAACGCCCCGGTTGTCGCGCGCTGCTGATCGCTCGCTTGACTCAGCGGTATCGAAAGCCTCGGGCCTCGCCTAAGGCTTTTTTCCTCATCGCTGGATGAAGTGCGGGGCTCAGACCAGATCCGCCAACGGCAGTGTGTGACTTTGGCTTCGATCGATCTGCCATAATCGACGACAGAATTGGCTTCCGGCCTTTGCGGTGGCGGCTTGCACTCGAGCTCACCTGGTCAGCAGGTTTCCGGTGTGGCATCGCAGGGCAGTGGTGTCGACTTGACCTTTGGGAGGAAACGAGGCCTGGGATCTGACCACGGATCGGTATTTATCCGCTAGCACGCGCGAGAGCGCGCTTTGGCGAAGCGGCGTGTTGACGAGAACTTCGCGATAACTTTCCTGCAGTGCTCGGAAACAACTTGATCGAGTGCACTGAGATGCCAACCACAAAGATCCTCTGGGGCTCTGTCATCGCTGTTCTTGCGATCGTGCTATTCACGACGTGGGCGGCCACCCAATGGGTTGCTTGGCGGCTCGGTTACCAACCGGTTCTCGGCCAACCCTGGTTTGAGCTGACGTGGGGCATTCCGATCTATCTTCCGCCCGCCTTCTTCTGGTGGTGGTACGCATTCGATGCCTATGCGCCCGATGTCTTCGTGGAAGGCGCCGTAATCGCTGCTTCGGGTGGGTTCATATCGTTTGTCGCGGCGATCGGCATGTCCGTATGGCGCGCTCGCGAAGCGAAGGAAGTTTCCACCTATGGTTCGGCCCGCTGGGCAAGTCCGGCGGAAGTCGCTCGGGCGGGCCTGTTCGACGCCGACGGCGTAGTGCTCGGCAAGTTCGAACAGAAGTATTTGCGGCACAACGGGCCGGAACACGTCCTATGCTTTGCACCGACCCGCTCTGGAAAAGGCGTGGGGCTGGTGGTGCCAACACTGCTGACCTGGCCAGGGAGTTGCATCGTCCATGACATCAAGGGCGAGAATTGGAATTTGACGGCAGGTTTCCGCACCCGGTGGGGCCGGGTGCTTCTATTTGACCCGACCAACACCTTATCCGCGGCCTACAATCCCCTGCTCGAAGTGCGTCGCGGCGAATGGGAGGTACGCGATGTCCAAAATGTCGCCGATGTCTTAGTCGATCCCGAAGGATCTCTGGAGCGACGCAACCACTGGGAGAAAACCAGCCATGCCCTGCTAGTTGGGGCGATCCTCCACGTGCTCTATGCGGAACCGGATAAAACACTCGCTGGCGTCGCCAACTTCCTGTCTGATCCGAAGCGGTCTATCGACACGACCTTGCGCGCAATGATGACGACAGC
This sequence comes from Bradyrhizobium sp. LTSPM299, assembly GCF_000938235.1. Lineage (NCBI taxonomy): Bacteria > Pseudomonadati > Pseudomonadota > Alphaproteobacteria > Hyphomicrobiales > Nitrobacteraceae > Bradyrhizobium > Bradyrhizobium sp. LTSPM299. The sequence goes on along the minus strand of NZ_JYMU01000081.1, from coordinate 183,559 downwards.
GCACCTCGGCGAGGCGGGAATCCATCCGGTTATCGCATCGGCTGCGCGCGAACTCCTGAACAAAAGCGAAAATGAACGCTCGGGTGTGCTCTCGACTGCGATGTCATTCCTCGGCCTCTATCGGGATCCGGTCGTCGCCCAAGTGACGCGCCGTTGCGATTGGCGGATTCGCGATCTCACCGGAAGTGGCAGACCGGTCACCCTCTATCTTGTCGTGCCGCCATCGGACATCAGCCGGACCAAGCCGCTAGTGCGATTGATATTGAACCAGATCGGGCGGCGGTTGACGGAGGACCTCCACGCGAAAGCGCGATTGCACCGGCTGCTTCTGATGCTGGACGAGTTTCCGGCGCTAGGACGGCTTGATTTTTTCGAATCGGCACTCGCTTTCATGGCCGGTTATGGCCTGAAAAGCATTCTCATTGCACAGTCACTGAATCAGATTGAGAAGGCCTACGGTCCAAACAACTCGATCCTGGACAATTGTCATGTTCGAGTGAGCTTCGCCACCAACGATGAACGCACGGCCAAGCGGGTCTCCGACGCGCTCGGGACGACGACCGAGATGCGGGCGATGAGGAATTATGCGGGTCACAGGCTCAGCCCCTGGCTTGGGCATCTCATGGTGTCACGTCAGGAGACGGCCCGCTTGTTGCTGACGCCTGGTGAAGTGATGCAGTTGCCAGCGGACGATGAACTGGTTCTGGTGTCCGGTATTCACCCGATCCGGGCCAAGAAGGTAAGGTATTTTGAGGATCGGCGACTGACAGAACGTATTCTGAAACCGCCAGAGCTATTCCGTCCCGATGTCGAGACCCACGTTCCGCTTGACGACTGGAGCAACCTGCCCACAGGCGTGAACTTCTCCAAGCAGAGGAGCCCGCCACCATGCACGAAAATCGCAGATGATCCGGCCAACGCCGGTATCCGCCGCGAGCTCGAACTTCCTATTCACGAGGATATCGCGCGGCCGCGTGCCAGCGAATCTCTCGAGTTCGTACTCGAGGATGAACAAGCCGAGGATGGGGCGGAAGGTGCCCGGATATTCCAGGCTCGCGATGTCGCACGGCAAGCAGCGATGGACCGTGATGACGGTCTGGAGCTCTGAGGCGCGATGCGAACCAAACACACTTTCCGTCTGCCGCCCGAACTTGCTGGAAGGCTTGCGGATCATGCCAATCGTAAGCAGGTCGCACAGGCGCTCGTGGTTGAGGCGGCGCTTACATCCTATCTGTCACCGGACAATTCCGAACGGATGGAAGCTGCCATCGGGCGGCGCCTCGATCGTCTGACAAGGCAAGTCGAGCGGCTGGAGCGTGACGTTACCATCTCGAATGAGGCGTTAGCGCTGTTCGTACGCTTCTGGCTGACCGTCACTCCACCTCTGCCGGACACCACAACGGCGGCGGTTCAGGCAAAGGGCCGTGAGCGCTATGAACGCTATGTCGAGGCGCTTGGGCGGCGATTGGCGAAGGGCCAAACCTTGGCTCAGGAGATCTCCCGTGACGTCGAGCCACGTGAGGAGTCCGCAGTGCGATCTGATACGTCGACCTGAGTGATCTCGCCATACCTTTCTCTTCCTACGCCACGCTACGATTGCGATTACGGCCTTGTTGCGCCGATGCCGCCTCTCGTCGTTCTAATCGCCTGCACCTGAGGACGTCTCCGCGGCTTCAGATGGTGGGGCAACAATGGCAAGCCAATCCTTTCAATCAGAGGCGGTCTCCCGTGGCGCGCGCATGTTGCGCAGCGCGATGGGGCCCGCCGTGGCCCGATATCTGGTAGATCCATCCATCGTCGAGGTGATGCTCAATCCCGACGGGCGGTTGTGGATTGACCGACTGTCTGGCGGCTTGAGTGATACCGGAGAGCGCCTTTCAGCTTCAGACGGCGAACGCATAATTCGCCTGGTGGCACACCACGTTGGCGCGGAGGTTCACGCCGGCGCACCGCGGGTCTCGGCAGAGCTGCCTGAGACAGGGGAGCGTTTCGAGGGTCTGCTGCCACCGGTGGTAGCTGCGCCGACATTTGCGATCCGCAAGCCGGCCGTCGCTGTCTTCACGCTCGATGATTATGCCGCGACAGGAATCATGACGTCAAAACAGGCGGAATCGCTGCGGAGCGCAGTTGCCGCTCGGAAGAACATTCTGGTCGCCGGCGGGACGTCCAGTGGCAAGACCACACTGACCAACGCGCTCCTTGCCGAGGTTGCGAAAACCTCTGACCGCGTGGTGCTGATCGAAGATACGCGCGAGCTGCAATGCAAGGCTCCCAATCTGGTAGCCTTACGCACCAAAGATGGTGTGGTCTCACTCTCGGATTTGGTTCGGTCATCGCTGCGGCTGCGTCCGGACCGGATTCCAGTCGGAGAGGTGCGTGGAGCTGAGGCTTTGGACCTTCTGAAAGCGTGGGGGACTGGCCATCCCGGTGGCGTCGGAACCATCCATGCCGGCACCGCTCTTGGTGCGCTTCGCAGACTGGAACAGCTGATCCAGGAAGCGGTCATCATCGTACCGCGCGCCCTGATCGCCGAAACGATCGACGTGGTTGCAGTCCTTTCCGGCCGCGGAGCGGATCGACGTCTCATCGAACTCGCTCACGTTACGGGGCTTGGGCCCACGGCAGACTACGTCCTTTCATCAGCAGGAGACCAACTATGATCCGTCGAAGACTCCCGTATTCGCGGCATAGCCTGCGGGCTGCCGCGATCAGTGCCGGCGCATTTGCCGCAGGACCGGCTTGGGCTGCGGGTTCCAACATGCCGTGGGAAAAGCCGCTCAATCAGATCCTACTCTCCGTCGAAGGGCCGGTCGCCAAGATCATTGCCGTCATCATCATCATCGTCACGGGCCTGAGCCTTGCGTTCGGCGACACCTCCGGTGGCTTTCGCCGGTTGATTCAGATCGTGTTCGGTCTTTCGATCGCGTTCGCGGCGTCGAGCTTCTTTCTGTCATTCTTCTCGTTCGGCGGCGGGGCGGTGATCTGATGGAGGAGCAGGTACAAGGCTTCGTCGCTCCCGTGCATCGCGCCTTGACCGAGCCGATTCTGCTGGGTGGGGCACCACGCGCCGTTGCAATCCTCATCGGGACGCTCGCCGCGGCGCTCGGACTGGGTCTGCGTTTGTGGGCTGCGGGTGTCCTGCTTTGGGCGATCGGTCATGCAGCTGCGGTGTGGGCTGCCAAGCGCGATCCCGCTTTCGTCGATGTCGTGCGCCGTCATCTGCGCATTCCCAGCCATCTCAGCGTCTGAGCGTCATAATGATGAGTCTCATCGAGTATCGTCGGTCTGCGTCCCGCCTTGCTGATTTCTTGCCGTGGGCGGCTCTGGTTGGAAAGGGGGCCGTTCTGAACAAGGACGGGTCGCTCCAGCGCACCGCGCGCTTTCGAGGTCCTGATCTTGATAGCGCGGTTCCGGCTGAACTCGTCGCCGTCGCCGGCCGTCTCAACAACGTGCTGCGCCGTCTTGGATCCGGTTGGGCCGTGTTCGTCGAAGCACAGCGTCAGTTCGCCGGGAATTATCCAAAATGCACATTTCCGGACGTGGCATCGGCGCTTGTCGACGCCGAGCGAAGGGCCCAGTTCGAGGAAGCCGGTGCGCACCACGAGTCGATCTACTTTCTGACGTTCCTCTACCTGCCACCGGCAGGAGACGCCGTTCGCGCCGAACGCTTCCTCTATGAAGGCCAAGGTGAGCGCATAGAGACTGCGGACGCTCGTGAGGTTCTCCGCAGTTTCCTCGACCGCACCGATCGGGTGCTGCAACTTGTCGAAGGCTTCATGCCAGAATGCTTCTGGCTCGATGACCAGGAGACGTTGACCTATTTGCATTCGACCGTGTCGACTATACAGCAGCGGGTTCGTGTTCCTGAAGTTCCGATGTATCTCGACGCCATGGTCGCTGACCAGCGGCTGATTGGTGGCCTTGAGCCGATGCTCGGCTCGTCGCATCTGCGGATCCTGACAATCGTCGGATTTCCGACAGCAACGACCCCGGGGTTGCTCGACGACCTGAATCGTCTCGCATTCCCGTACCGCTGGTCGACGCGTGCAATTATGCTCGACAAGTCGGACGCGACCAGGCTGCTGACCAGGATTCGGCGCCAGTGGTTCGCAAAGCGCAAATCGGTCGCCAGTCTTTTGAAGGAGGTGATGACCAACGAGGCGTCCCCGCTCCTTGACACTGACGCTCACAACAAGGCGATGGACGTGGATGCCGCGCTGCAGGAGCTCGGTTCAGATCTGGCCGGCGAGGCATATGTCACCGCCACGGTCACGGTCTGGGATGAAGACCGGCGTGTCGCTGACGAGAAGCTGCGTTTGGTCGAGAAGGTGATTCAGGGGCGTGACTTCACCTCGATGAATGAAACGGTCAACGCGGTGGAAGCCTGGCTCGGCAGTCTGCCGGGGCATGCTTATGCGAATGTCCGGCAGCCACCAATCTCAACCCTCAATCTCGCCCATATGATCCCGCTGTCGGCGGTCTGGGCCGGGGAGGCCGGTGACGCTCATCTCGGCGCTCCGCCTCTGTTGTTCGGCAAAACCGAGGGATCGACGCCGTTTCGGTTCTCACTCCATGTCGGCGATGTCGGCCACACGCTGGTGGTTGGGCCGACAGGCGCCGGCAAGTCGGTTCTGTTGGCGCTCCTGGCATTGCAGTTTCGGCGTTACCCGATGTCCCAGATCTTCGCGTTCGATTTCGGGGGCTCAATTCGCGCTGCCGCGATCGCCATGAGCGGCGATTGGCATGACCTGGGTGGTGCGCTTTCCGATGAGCCGTCGGCGCCGGTCGCACTTCAGCCTTTGGCAGGGATCGACGATCCCTCAGAGCGTGGCTGGGCGACCGAATGGGTTGCCGCGATTTTGGCCAGAGAGAAGATCGAAATCACGCCCGAGGCCAAAGATCATCTGTGGTCGGCGCTCTCCTCGCTCGCGTCGGCCCCGAGGCAGGAGCGTACGCTGACCGGGTTGTCGGCGCTCCTGCAATCGACAGTCCTTAAACGAGCCTTGCAGCCTTATTGTCTCGGCGGACCCTACGGTCGGCTGCTTGACGCCGAATACGAGCATCTCGGCGAGACGTCCGTTCTGGCGTTCGAAACCGAAGGACTAATCGGCACGGGTGCCGCACCTGCCGTACTGGCTTATCTCTTCCATCGCATCGCGGGCCGTCTCGACGGCCGCCCCACATTGCTGATCATCGACGAAGGATGGCTGGCCCTTGATGATGCGGCGTTTGCAGCGCAATTGCGCGAATGGCTGAAGACTCTGCGCAAGAAGAACGCATCCGTGATATTCGCAACACAATCGTTGTCGGACATCGCTGGTTCGCCAATCGCGCCGGCCATCATCGAGAGCTGTCCGACGCGGCTGCTGCTGCCAAACGAGCGCGCGATTGAACCGCAGATCACGGCGATCTATCGCCAGTTTGGACTCAACGATCGGCAGATCGAGCTTCTGAGCCGGGCCATCCCGAAGCGGGATTACTACTGCCAATCGCGGCGTGGCAATCGAATGTTCGAATTGGGCTTAGGGGAAGTCGCGCTGGCCTTTGCAGCGGCCTCGTCCAAGGCCGATCAGGCGGCGATCGAGCGCATCCTCGCGGAGCAGGGTGACGACGGATTTGCTCCTGCCTGGCTCCGGCATCGCGGCGTCGATTGGGCCGCCGATCTCATCCCGACCCTCGCTAACCTGGAGATGCCTTGAATGAAACGCCTGTGTCACGTTGTGACAGTAAGCTTCGTTGCTCTGACGACCTTGATCTCATCCTCACTTGTCTTTGCCCAATTGACGGTCTTCGATCCAGCCAACTACGGGCAGAATGTTCTGACAGCAGCACGTGAGCTGCAGCAGATCAACAATCAGATCACTTCGCTGCAGAATCAGGCGCAATCGCTAACCAACCAGGCCAAGAACCTCGCCAGTCTACCGTATACTTCCCTTCAGCAGCTTCAATCCTCGATCACGCGAACTCAGCAACTTCTGGTTCAGGCCCAGCGCATTGCCTACGACGTCCAGCAGATCGATCGCGCATTCTCGACGACCTATGCAGCAGCGACGAGTAGCCAGTCAGGCCGGGAGCTGATCGCAAACGCGCAGACTCGCTGGCAGAACTCCGTTGCCGCCCTGCAAGACGCAATGAGGGTGCAAGCCGGTGTTGTCGGCAATCTCGAAACCAATCGTTCTGAGATGTCGGCTCTTGTTTCGTCGAGTCAGGGAGCGACCGGCGCACTGCAGGCAACACAGGCCGGCAACCAGCTGTTGTCGTTGCAAGCCCAACAACTGGCGGATCTGACCGCGGTGGTTGCTGCGCAGGGACGCGCGCAAAGCCTCGACGCGGCACAGCGGGCGGCAGCGCAGGACCAGGGGCGCGAGCAACTGCGGCGGTTTCTGACCGAGGGCGGAAAGTGTCAATCCTCGACCGTGCGGATGTTCCACCAATGATGACACGAGATCAGCTCAAGCGGTCGTCAGCGGTCGCCCTAGCCGTGGGTGTCGTTTTCGCCATAGCGGCCCGCGCAGTCCATATTCGCGGCGTTGAAGACGCGACGCCGGCTATGTCTCGCGTGTCCACCACGGATCCGTTCGCCGGCACACTTGAGCGTTGCCGGACAGTCACGCCGGATCAAGCAGGACTGCTTGCGGAATGTCGTCGCGTTTGGGCGGAGAAGCGAAAGGGTTTCTTCGGGCGGATTAAACTGCCCGCCGAGTCCGCCGGTAGTCCAACTGAGCTCCCCCTGCTGCCAAAAAATCAAAGCCGTTTCCCGCAAGATCAACCTGTAGCACAGAAGGAGTGACGCGATCATGGGAACTTGCGTGATCGACCAATTTCTCGAGACATTTACGCGCTACATCGATTCCGGATTCGGTCTCCTGGGAGGTGAGGTCGGATTCCTTGCGACGACCCTCGTCGTGATTGACATTACGCTTGCAGCACTATTCTGGAGTTGGAGGCCGGACGAGGATATCATCGCCCGTTTGGTCAAGAAGACGCTGTTCGTCGGCGTCTTCGCATACTTGATCGGAAACTGGAACAATCTCGCCCGCATCGTCTTCGAAAGCTTCTCCGGACTTGGGCTGAGGGCGTCGGGAACGAGTCTGTCGGTCGCCGACTTCCTGCGGCCCGGCCGTATCGCACAAGTCGGTCTCGACGCGGGCAGGCCGATCCTCGAGTCGATCTCGAACTTGATGGGCTACATCAGCTTCTTCGAGAACTTCGTCCAGATTATTCTACTGATGTTTACCTGGATGATCGTTCTGTTGGCTTTCTTCATATTGGCCATCCAGCTCTTCGTTACCCTGGTCGAATTTAAGCTGACGACGCTCGCAGGCTTTGTCCTGATTCCGTTTGGCTTGTTTGGCAAGACAGCCTTCGCCGCGGAGCGTGTCCTCGGCAACGTTGTTGCATCCGGCATCAAAGTGTTGGTTCTCGCTATCATCGTGGGAATTGGTTCGACTCTTTTTGCTCAGTTCACGGCTGGTTTTGGTGGGAGGCCCCCAACTATCGACGATGCGATGGCGCTTGCGCTGGCCGCGCTTTCCTTATTGGGGCTCGGCATTTTCGGTCCCGGAATTGCGAATGGCCTTGTCTCCGGCGGACCCCAGCTTGGCGCCGGTGCAGCGGTCGGGACGGGTCTTGCTGCGGGCGGCATTGTCGCGGCGGGTGTGGGCCTTGCCGCCGGCGGTGTCGGGTTTGCCGGGGGAGCGGTGGCTGGTGGCGCACGTGGTGGCAGCGCGCTGATCAGTGGGGCTTCTGCTGCCTATCGTAGCGGTGGATTGGCTGGAGCTGCCGATGATGGGATCTCCGCGGCTGCTAGCCCGTTGCGTGGAGCTGCAGCAACTCTCAGCGATAGCGCTCGGGCGGGCGGGCAGACTGTGGCTGGCGCCACTGAAAGCCATAGCGCACCCGCCTGGGCCCGCCGGATGAAACGCGCCCAGACCATTAGCCACAGTGCCTCGGCCGCCACCCACGCTGTTCGCTCCGGCGATCACGGCGGGGGTGGCATATCGATCGATCTCTCCGAAGGAGACCAATAATGTTTAAACGCCCATCCCCACACTACGGCCGAACCCCCGAACCAATCACCCCTTACCAGAAGGCAGCTCAGGTCTGGGATGAGCGCATCGGCTCGGCCCGAGTACAAGCCAAAAACTGGCGGCTGATGTCCTTTGGCTGCCTCGCATTGTCCGCCGGCTTCGCCAGCGCGCTGATCTGGCAGTCGAGCCAGGGAACGGTCACGCCCTGGGTTGTCGAGGTAGACCGACTGGGGCAAGCCCAGCATGTTGGCCCTGCGGTTGCCGACTACCAACCAAACGATCCCCAGATCGCCTTCCATCTGGCCCGATTTATCGAGGACGTGCGTGGCTTGTCGAGCGATGCGATCGTGCTGCGTCAGAACTGGCTCAGAGCATACGACTTCACGACAGACCGGGGTGCTGTGGCTCTCAACGAATATGCTCGAACCAATGATCCATTCGCGAGGTTGGGCAAAGTGCAAGTGTCAATCGAGGTCTCAAGCGTGATTCGTGCATCGCTCGAGAGTTTCCGCGTAGCTTGGGTTGAGCGCACCTACGACAACGGCATTCTTGGTTCGACCGAGCGTTGGACGGCGATCCTGACAGTTGTGATCGAAACGCCTCACGAGGCGGACCGGCTGCGCAAAAATCCTCTCGGTGTTTACGTCCATGCCATCAGTTGGTCAAAGGAGCTTGGACAGTGATCTCTCCATTATTCGTCGTATCATTTCTTAGACGGTGGCGTTGCACGACGGGCCTTGGAAGAGCGATCTCGGCCTCGCTGCTCTGCGCTTCGGTGTTGGCAGGCTGTTCGACATTCACTCCACCCGAAATCAGTTACGATGCTGATGTCCCAGCGCTCCCCGCGGCGCCGTTGTCGGCCGACGACAGGCAACGGCCCTTGCACATTCCACCCCCATGGAAGCCAACCCTTGGTGGAAAATCTGGTGGCAAGGAAGAAGTCGAGCCGGTCAGCCGGATCGAGACGGCAAACAGTGCGGCTCGGGTTGAACCGCGCAAGAGCGGCTATTTCAATGCGGCACAGATCTATACCTATAGTCCAGGCGCACTGTACCAAGTCTACGCCTCGCCGGGACAGATTACCGACATTGCGCTTGAAACCGGCGAACAATTGACTGGATCGGGCCCCGTTGCCGCGGGTGACACCGTTCGGTGGGTCGTTGGCGATACCGAGAGCGGCAATGGAGACACCCGTCGCGTCCATATCCTGGTAAAGCCGACCCGTGCCTCAATCGAAACCAATCTCGTCGTCAACACTGATCGTCGTACGTATCTCATGGAGCTGCGGTCGCGCGAGAAGCCATACATGCCCTCGGTCGCCTGGTTTTACCCGGAAGATCGAACGGCAAAAACGCCGTCAATCTCTGCCGTTCCGGTGCTGCCCGACTTGGCGCAACGTCGCTTCCGGTATGCGATTGAAGGAGACAATCCGCCCTGGCGACCGCTCAAGGCTTACGACGACGGACGCAAGGTCTACGTGGAATTCCCGCAAGGGATCGTCCAGGGCGAATTGCCGCCAATCTTCGTGTTGGGCCAGGATGGAGAGCTGGAGATCGTCAACTACCGCGCTTACGGCAATGTCTTGATTGTTGACCGGTTGTTCGCTGCCGCCGAGCTGCGCCTGGGTGGCGAGCACCAGCAGAAGGTCCGGATTGTGCGAAACGACGGGAGACCCGCATCGTGAACTCACGAGGTGCTAGCCAGAACGGCGAACGAGATTCGCTCAACCACACGACCAGCCCGGAAGATCTGGCTCAGGAAATTCGTTTAAGGGGAGAGTATCCGCGGGTCACGCGGCTATCCCGAAAGGTCCTGGCCGGCGCGACGGCTATAGCGCTTGCTCTCGTGAGCGCGGCGACAATCTGGGCTCTTCAAGACAGGCGCTCAAATGATCCCGCGCGGGGGGAACTCTACAGCACGGATCGCCATCGCGTTGCTGACGGTCTCGCGACGTTACCGCAAGATTATGCAGGTGTCCCGCGCCAGGTGCCGGCACTCGGACCGCCACTTCCTGGAGATCTTGGGCGGCCGATCCTCGCCGCCAAAGGGGAGGCCTCGGTCGCATCACCGGTTGGAATCGATCAGGAACAGCAGCGTCGAGACCAGGAAGCCGAAGCTGCGCGGGTCAGTCGCGTGTTCGCGACAACCAATGCGCACGAGACGGCCTCAAACTCGACCACGTCTGCGACTGGCGATCGGACTGCTTCGCCAAACACGCAGGCCACTGATGATGGGTTTGCGCAGAACGGACAGGATCGAAAGCTTGCATTCGTCAATGCGACCGTCGATCGCCGCACCACGAGCCCGGATCGGGTCTCAAAACCCGCTTCGCCCTACGTCGTGCAGGCTGGAACGGTAATCCCTGCGGCGCTCATCACGGGAATCCGGTCCGATCTCCCTGGGCAGATCACGGCCCAGGTGACCGAAAATGTCCATGATACGCCTACTGGCGGACTTCTTCTGGTCCCGCAGGGTGCGCGTCTCATCGGTGTCTATGACAGCCAGATCGCGTTTGGCCAATCCCGTGTCCTATTGGTTTGGACGCGCCTGCTGTTGCCGAATGGGCGGTCAATCGTGCTCGAACGTCAGCCAGGTTCCGACTCTGCTGGCTATGCCGGCTTGAACGACGATGTGGACAATCACTGGGGCGACGTGTTCAAGGCGGCAGCCCTTTCGACGCTCCTCAGCGTTGGTACTGAACTTGGATCTGGTTCAGATAGCAGCAACAGCAGCGGCAGCATTATCCAGGCACTTCGGCGTGGGGCCAGTGACTCCTTGAATCAGGTCGGCCAGCAGGTTGTTCGACGGAGTCTGAACATCCAGCCGACCCTTACAATCCGGCCCGGGTTTCCGGTTCGTGTGATCGTCAATCGCGACCTCGTCCTTGAGCGTTACAGAGGGTAGAAGTAAAGATGCCGAAACTCAAAATTGGGCTGCTTGCTGACGACAAGCCGGTCAAGCTATCACTAGAGCTGCCTGCGGCAATACATCGCGATCTTCTTACGTATGCTGATATCCTCGCCCATGAGAGCGGACAAGTGATCACTGATCCAACGAAGCTGATTGCGCCGATGCTGGCGCGCTTCATGTCCACGGACCGCGCATTTGCGAGATCACGGCGTCAGCGGGAGAGGGCAACTCCGCATCGCCGAGAGATCGCCTAGACGTTTGCAATTCTTGTTCCGCGCTCGTCGTCCGGTTCGATGGCAACTACACCTGATAGCGTTCGCGGAGCAGGCTGAGAAAGCTGAGCAAAGCAGGATTGTCGTTCTCCGTGCTCCATTGCGCCGAGTAGGCGATCGTGCTTGGACCCGTTCCGTCGCGGATTTCGCGATAGGTCAAACCCGAAAAAGTGATTCCCGCCTCACATTCGGCGACGAGGCTAATGCCAAAGCCAAGGCTCACGAGGCTTTTGACGATTGGGAGGCCAACGGACTGAACCGTGATATTTGGGCGTTCAGCAGGCGACGCTAGTTTGGTTGTAAGAAGGTCCTGGAACTCGCGTCCCATATCACACTGGCTCAAGAGAACAGTTTCGTTTCGCAGGTCGGTCCAGTAAATGGCTTGTCTCTGAGCGAGTGGATGGGTTTCAGCCAGCGCGACCATGACGCGTTCGTCCCAAAGTGGCAGCGATATCGTGTCGAGCGATGGCGACCCGTGCGTGATGATGGCAACATCCAGCGTTCCATTTCTGAGTGCGTTGGCCAAATATGCTTGCGATCGTTCAACCATGCAAAACTTGACTTCAGGAAATCGCTTAGCAAATTCAGCAATGGTCGCACGCAGATTGCCCGCTGAAAGTGATGAATAGAAGCCAATCGACAGGTATCCTGCCTCGCCACTGCCAGCTCGGTGCGCCGTTGTGATGAGGGTATCCATTTGCTCAAGGATCGAACGGGCCATCCGTAGCAAGTGTCGACCCGCCAGAGTTGCACGTACTCCTGCACTCGTTCGTTCAAATATAGTTATTTTTGCTGCGTGCTCCAGCTGATGAATGCCGCGGCTCAATGTCGATTGGCGGAGAAGCAAAGCATCCGCTGCCTTACGAAAGCTTGCATGAGTTGCGGCTGCAGCAGCAAACCGGAGATGACGTAACTCAATGACCTCGTCCGACCGTTGATGGCGAGCATATTTCTTGGCAGCGTTACGGTTCATGGTCGTGTCGCTCTCCTCGCCACCGAAATCTGGAATCGGAGCTCGCCAAGAGTATCCGATGAAATGCTCATTGACGCCCCTCCCAAATGTGAGGTGCGGCAGAGTGGACAGCCAGTTAAATAGCGGGAACTAGTCCGGTCGACGCCGGGAATGTTTGAATGCCCTGAACACATTCCGGGGGCCATTCATCACCTGGTGTAGCCATTTGGCCGTGAACGGGCATGCTGTTGGTGGCGCCGGAGCCAGCCCATCATGCTCCAACTCGAGACGGTTGAGCACCATCATCAGTGCAACATCCACGAAGCCTCGTGACGGCTCGTCGATCAACGCTGAGTTCAGGTGCAGACATGTCACGTTCGCAAAGCGTCGGCGCCGATGTTGCCAGAGGAATCGAGCAGCCGTGAGGCCGTGCTCACCCGCCAACTTTATCGCAGCTCTGACAAGGTGAATTGAACGAGCCCTCGAGATCGTTGTCGCGCTGGCCTTTTCCCAATTCGTCTTTGTCCCGCGGTGACGGTTTCGGACCAAAATATGGTTCAAACAGCTGCCCAGCGAAGGCTGCGTCGCGTCGCGGTGTTCATGGCATGTTGGGACGGATTTTTGTGAAAGAGCAGAGCTGTTTCCCGACGCAGCTGGCGACCTTCAGGCCTAGAGCGGCGTTGCCCAAATCGAATCGGTGCTTCGCCGACCGTTTCTCTTTCGACGCCAATCTACGATCAATATCAGTCCTTCATTGCGATCAGCCAAACGCTGCTTTCTCTAGTCACTCTATCGGAGGGCCATTCGTGCCCTTGTCGCTGGAGATAATGGTGGCGCTTCATTCTGTCGACCCAGAGGCGATCTCGCGGGACGCACGCTTGCGGCGCGGCACGCTTGGTCCTCCAATTAGCGACCATCTCAAGGGGGTCTCGAGCGTCGAGGTGATGCTCAATCCGGGGAGTTGTCGACCGATCGACCGATCGCCTGATGGTTTGACGTACACCGGTGAACGTCTCTCGGCGCCTGACGGTGAAACACATTGTTCGGCTGGCTGCACATCAACTCGGTGGCGAAGGTCGCCCTGGCAGGCGCTTCCACATCTTAGAGCGCGAGCTTCGGCGCTTCGGCCCTCTGGTCGAGTGGTGAACTCCGCACGCTTTGCTGTTGCACCGACTCCGCCGACAGAGACTGGCGCGACACGAGTCCTCGTGGGTCGGCCAGTGCGGAACAGAGAAAGGGGAGGTGATCGGAAGGATAACTAACGACGACAAGGTGCGAGGGCCGCCGGCCAGGGCGGCCCTCGCACCGGCAAAAAGCGCAAGCGCTCGTGCGGCCTGACGCAAGAGACGGTCAACGCCACGAGTCTAGCGCTGATTCATCCAGAAATTACGCATGGAGATTCGTGGAAATGAGACGAGGATTTGGCGCCTTTGCAGCCGGCACGGTGGTGGTTGCGCTAGCGGGTCCATCGAACGCACAGACAGCAGTCCCGCCGGTGGTGGGGGTGTTCGGTTGTGTCGGTCCGGCTAGCGGTGGGCACGATTACCGAAAACTAGACAATGTAGCGCCTTTGCAAGGTGCGCCCGGTCTGACGCCGACTTTGGACAGCGTTACTGGCTCGGGAGGAGGCGGATGCGTCGGGACATACTTTCCGACCTTGGATTCAGTTCAATCCGCGATCAGCACCCTAAGCCGGAACGCTGTTTCCGGCGGATCATCGGCAAACGCAGACAAAGTCGGGAAGTCTGTCGCATCCACGCTGGGCGGAACGACAACATACGATCCGACGACCCAGCAGGTCAGCGGTTTCTCGGCGCTGGTGAACGGCACGCCCTATTCGACAGTGACCGACGCCATCGTCGGCGTCGAGAGCCAGATCAGCCAGCTCGGAGCAACTGGTCCCGTGCAGTACTCAAGTGCGGGTGCACCGACGACCCCAGGGAGGGCAGCATCGCAGGATGCGACTCTGGTCGGCGGAACGGCCGGCGCGCCGGTCAGACTACACAACCTTATGGTTGCTGCCCCGTCGAGCACGTCAACGGATGCGGTGAATGGTTCGCAGCTCTACGCAACCAACCAGGATATCAGCAATCTAACGAACTCGATCGCCAACGGGACGATCGGGCTTGTGCGGCAAATCGGCGGACCGAACGGTATGATTACCGTCGGCGCCCAGACCGGCGGCGCGCCCGTAAGCGTCGGCGGGACCGCACGCAACCGTGTTCTGACCGGTGTCGCGCCTGGCGCGGTGAACGCGCGCTCCGTGGATGCTCTCAACGGCTCTCAGCTCTTCGCATCTGTAAGTTCGGTGGCAAATGCGCTCGGCGGTGGATCGACCGTCAATCCGGATGGCACAGTCTCTCGGCCAGCCTATGTGGTCGGCGGAAAGACCTATGGCAGCGTCGGGGACGCGCTGACTGCCGGTACCGCAGACTCGATCCAATACGACGTGGCCAACGGCGCGAGACAAAACTCGATTACGCTTCAAGGTGGCTCATCTGGGCCGGTGGCGATTCACAATGTTGCGGCCGGCGCTGCGCCGACCGACGCCGTGAACGTCCAGCAGTTGAACGATGGTTTGGCTTCGCTGAATCAGAACAGCCGGGCCTATACGGACCAGCGGGTTGGGCAGGCGATGGCCTTGGCACGCGATGCGGGCGCAACGAGCGCGGCACTGGCCGGTCTTAACCGCGTCGATCTCAAGACGAAGCAAGGCGCGCTCTCCATGGCCGTCGGCGGCTTCAGCGGAGCAACCGCATTCGCGGTTGGCTACGACTATCGCCTCACGCCTGTGCTGCAGGTTCACGCTGGTGGCTCATTCGCTCCGAACACGAGCGCGACGAGCTGGAACGCTGGCGCGTCGTACATCTTCGACTGACGGACGAAAGGTGCGTCGAGAGCCGACGCGCCTGCGAACCTTCTTCACACAACTGCGGAGTTACTCGAATGAAGCGAATTGCTTTTGGCGTCGCGGCCGTCGGTCTCGCGATCGGACTACTTACCCCAGCCATGGCCGCGGACATACCATCGCCGGCCTCCAGGAAATCGACCGCCGTTTATGTGCCGATCGACGACGTGATCGCGCGATGGACGGGCTTCTATGTTGGCGCGGGTACCGGCGCCGACTGGCTGGGTAGCAGTGTCTACACCGATCAGGGGCGCGCCTGGCCGGGCGGTCGCATCTTCGCTGGCTACGATCGCCAGTTCGGCAAGTCGTTCGTGGCCGGCCCGTACGCCGACCTCTCATACAGCGGAGCGCGCGCCGGCGTCACGCCGGACCTGGCGTCCGTTGGAGCGACTGGACTAGCCCGGAATGAGTGGGGCGGCGATCTCGGCGTTCGGGCGGGGTGGCTGGCGACCTCAAAGGTCTTGTTCTACGGCGAAGGCGGCGTATCGCTCGCACCCCTGCGCATGAGCTATGGCGAACCGAAGGTAGGCCCCGCCTGGTCCGCAAACCGTACAGCGTTGGGCTGGTACGCTGGCGGAGGCGCTGAGGCCTTCATTGCCAGCAAGGTCACGCTACGCGCTGAGTACCGCTATGGCGAACTGAACGCTGGATTGGGCGCACCCGTGCGCAGCATGCGCGACCAGACCGCGCTGTTCGGTATCGCTTGGCGGCCGTGATGCGCGCTCTTGCCTTCCTTCCCGTCATTACGCTGGCGATCGTCTTATGCCCGGGTGCGATGGGCGGCGACGCGAGGCCGCCTGCGCAGCCGGCTGGGGTAGCATTACCTCCAAGCCAGTCGGTGACAACGCAGGCGGCCCGCGAACCGTCGCAAATCGGTTCGCTCGGATTCGAATGGGCAAGTGTGTTCCAGCCGGGCGCGCAGGTTGCGCCCGGCGACTATACCCGCACCATTCGGCCGTTCCTGGACTGGACACAGATCTGCGACACCGTGCAGGGCGGGCGCCGCCTTTGCTACCTCGAGACTGTCGCCCGCGAGGCCGGCACCATGCTGAGCTGGCGGATTGCAATGACGAAGGACGGACGATCGATGGCACTCGTTATTCTGCCGCCAGGCAGCAATAGCGATGACGGCGCGACGGTCGAGTTCGGCGGCCTGGCGCGCGTAGCGAAACCGCTCACTTGCGACAAGCTCGTCTGCGTCGCGACGTTCCCGGTCGACGGCCCGACCGTTGGGCTGCTGGCGCGTGAACCGAGCGCCACGATTTCATTCAGGCGGGGCGCCCAGCCGGTCAGGCTCACCGTGGGCCTCCGCGGTATGGGCCAGGCGCTGTCGGATCTGATGCCTCGTCCCGAAGCCGCTCAACGACAGGCGACGCCACGGGTCGCCGCACGAAATGCCGCACCGAAGCGGGCGAATGCGAACCCCGCGAAGGCAGCTGGATCGCCCTGGGAGACCATGCGATGACAGAAGAGACCTCGGACGACGTCTCGCCGATCGGCAGCCTACCAAATGATCGGAATTTGGACGGGCTCCGTTATCCAGCATTGGCCTTCAGGCCGGCGGCTGCGATGCCGGCAAGGGCGCAGATCTCGTCATTGTCCGACGTGTCGCCGCTGACGCCGACCGCGCCGAGCAGGGTGGTTCCGTCGAGGATCAACACGCCTCCGGGGACCGGCACCAAGCGTCCCTGCGCCAGCGTATTCACGGAGTCGATGAAATAGGCCTGCTCCTGCGCGCGCTGAAACAGCGCTCGTGATCCCATGCCCAGCGCCAGTGCGCCATAGGCCTTGCCATGCGCAATTTCACCCCGCATCAGGCTGGTGCCGTCCTGCGCAGCTGTGACTTTCACGGCGCCGCGGGCGTCAAGGATCGTGATCACAAGCGGTTTGAGTTTCTTCTCGATCCCCTTGGCCAGCGCGGCATCGAGGATCTTGCGGGCAATGTCGAGGGTGAGTTCGGCCATGGGTTATTCCTTTGCGGGCGACAGATTGTTGGAACCGGATTTCGCACAATTAAGGCTCATCGCCAATACGCGTGCGACGTGAAGCGGGGTGCGGCCGCACCCGTCCTTGATCTGGTGCCGGCAGGAGGTCCCGTCGGCGACAATCAGCGTCGCCGGATCGGCGCGCCTGATAGCCGGCAGCAGCGATAGCTCGGCCATGTCGATCGAGGCCTGATAGGTCTCGGCGCCATAGCCGAAAGCGCCGGCCATGCCGCAGCAGCTCGATTCGACAGTTTCGACGTCGAGGTCGGGCACGAGACGCAGCACCTTCTCGACCGGCCTGAAGGCGCCGAACGATTTCTGATGACAATGACCGTGGACCATGGCCTTTGCGGCGACCGCCCCGAGCGGCAGGCTGAGGCGGCCGGCCTCGGCCTCACGCACCAGAAACTCCTCGAACAACAGCGCCTGCGCACTGACCTGTTTTGCGTTCGGATCCGACCGCAATGACAACAGTTCGTCCCGGAGCGTCAGAAGGCAGCTCGGTTCAAGTCCGACGATCGGCACGCCACGCGCGGCGAACGGCGCGTAGGTCGCAACCAGTCGGTCAAGCTCGGCGCGTGCCTGGTCAACGAGGCCCGCCGACAGGAACGTTCGCCCGCAGCACAGAGGGCGCGTGCTATCCGAAGGACGCGGCAAGTGCACCCGATATCCGCCGGCGATCAGCACCTCGAGCGCTGCATCGAGATTCTCACGCTCGTAGCCGCGATTGAATGTATCGGCAAACAGCACAACTTCGCGATCGTCAGGAGGACCAAACACCGCGGCGTCGGATCGGAACGTGTCGCGACGAAACGCCGGCAGCGTGCGCTTGGCGCTGATGCCAACAAATGTCTCGAATAGCGAACGCAACAGCGGGCTGTTGTTGCGCCAATTCGCGATTGGCGCAAAGCGAGACGCCAGATCCAGATAGCGGGGCAGATAACCCACCAACCGGTCGCGCAGCGACAGGCCATGTCTTGTCGCGCGCGCTGCCAGAACTTCGATCTTCATCTTGGCCATGTCGACGCCGGTCGGGCATTCGTGGCGGCAGGCCTTGCAGGACACGCAGAGCTTGAGCGTCTCCATCATCTCGTCGGAGGCCAGCGCATCCGGGCCGAGCTGACCGGAAATCGCGAGCCTCAATGTGTTGGCGCGGCCGCGGGTGACGTCCTTCTCGTTGCGGGTCGCGCGATAGGACGGGCACATCACGCCGCCTTCAAGCTTGCGGCAGGCGCCGTTGTTGTTGCACATCTCGACCGCGCCCTGGAAGCCGCCACCGCCGCCGGGATAGGCCGACCAGTCGAGCACCGTCTTCAACTCGCCGACGCGATAGTCGGGCGAGAAGCGAAACAGCGAGCGGTCGTCCATCTTGGGCGGATCGACGATCTTGCCCGGGTTGAGCGTGTTGCCGGGATCGAAGTGCGCCTTGACCTCGCGGAAATCGGCAACGATCCGCGCGCCGAACATCGCCTCGTGAAACTCGGAGCGCATCAGGCCGTCGCCGTGCTCCCCGGAGTGCGAGCCCTTGTACTCGCGCACCATCTCGAACGTCTCCTCGGCAATGGCGCGCATTGCCTTGACGTCCTTTTCGAGCTTGAGGTTGAGCACCGGGCGCACGTGCAGGCAGCCTTCCGAGGCGTGCGCGTACATCGTGCCGCGGGTGCCATGCTTGGCGAAGATGGCGTCGAGCCGCTCGGTATAGTCGGCGAGATGCGGCAGCGGCACTGCGCAATCCTCGACAAAGGAGACCGGCTTGCCCTCCTGCTTCATCGACATCATGACGTTGAGCCCGGCGGCCCGGAAATCGGCGATGCCGGTCTGCAGCGCGGGCTCGACGATCTCCACCACGCCGCCCCATTTGCGCTGCGGCTGGTCCCAGCCGAAGCCGAGATCGGCCATCAACTCGCCGAGTTGCTTGAGGCGGGCGAGATTGTCGGCCTGATCCTCCTCCGCGAACTCGACCACCAGGATCGCGTCCGGATCGCCGCGCACGGCCGCGGAAATGATCGGTTGGAACATCGCGATCTCGCGGCCGAGCGCGATCATGGTGCGATCGACCAGCTCCACCGCGATCGGCCGCAGCTTGACCAGATGCTGTGCCGCGTCCATCGCCTCATAGAAGCTGCCGAAATGACAGACGCCAAGCGCCTTGTTGCGGATCACCGGCCACAGCTTGAGCTCGACCTGCGTCGTGAAAGCCAGCGTGCCCTCCGAGCCGACCAGCAGATGCGCCAGATTGTTCGGCGCATTGCGCGGCACCAGCGCGTCGAGATTATAGCCGCCGACCCGGCGCTGCACTTTCGGGAATTTGTCGGAGATTTCGGCGGCCTCGCGTTTGCCGAGATCGAGCATGTCGCGGAACAGCTTCAGGCCGCCTTCGGGTGAATTCACCTGTGCAAGGTCACGCGGCACCTCGCCGAAATGCAGCAGCGTGCCGTCTGCGAGCGCCGCGTCCATCGACAGCGTGTTGTCGCGCATGGTGCCGTAGCGCAGGGAGCGGCCGCCGCAGGAATTGTTGCCGGCCATGCCACCGATGGTGGCCCGCGAGGCGGTGGAAACGTCGACCGGAAACCACAGCCCGTGCTTCCTGAGCTGGCGGTTGAGATCGTCGAGCACGATGCCGGGCTCGACGATGCAGGAGCGGTTCGCCACATCGAGCGAGATGATCCGGTTCAGATGCTTGGAGAGATCGACGACGATGCCGTCGTTGACGGTCTGTCCGCACTGCGAGGTGCCGCCGCCGCGAGGGGTAACAATTCGTCCATCGTCGCGCACGATCGCGAGCGCCTGCAGCGCCTCGTCCATCGTCCGGGGGACCACCACGCCTTCAGGCATGATCTGGTAGAACGAGGCGTCGGTCGCGTAGCGCCCACGGTTGAAGGCATCGAAAAAGACGTCGCCGGTCAGGTGTGACCGCAGGCGCTGTTCGAGCGATGAGGCGTTCTTCATCCCAAATCCGCGGTGATCCGAGAGGGCTATTCTAGCGCTCTCCAGGATTGTACATTCTTTTGCGTGGCTAGTTACATTATGAATTCAAAATCGGCAAGCTAGATCACCCTCACGTCGAGGCCGGTTCGGCTCCGGCTTCGCTCAGGTGCTCGATGGCGGCCGCCCGCTTGTTGCGCAGATGCTGGAACAGGATGTCGCTCAATTCGCTGCCGGCGCGTCGGCGCAGGGCGTCGAGGATGGCTTCGTGTTCGCGCATCGCCTCGGCCCAGCGCTGCCGCTTGCGGGCGAAATTGGCGGAGTAGCGGACGCCCCGAATGCGCCCGGCGAAGTTGCCGTAGGCGGTCTTTAGCGTCTCGTTGCGCGCGGCCGCGACGATGCTCTCGTGGATTCGTTGATTGACTTGAAAATAGCCGTGCATGTCGCGATGCAGATAATGGCCATACATCTCGTAATGCAGCTGCTCGATCGCGCTGATTTCCTCGTCGGTGATGGCCTCGCAGGCCAGTCGCCCAGCCAGGCCCTCAAGCCCGGCCATCACATCGAACAGCTCTTCGAGGTCGCGCTCGCTGAGTTGGCGCACCCGCGCGCCGCGATTGGGCAGCAGTTCGATCAGCCCCTCGGCGGCCAGCACCTTGAGTGCTTCCCGTAGCGGCGTCCTCGAAATGCCGAGCATCTCGCAGAGCTGCCGCTCGGGAACACGCGCCCCCTCTGGAATGTTGCCTTCGACAACATAGTCGCGAAGCCGCAACAGGATCTCCCCGTGCAGGGAGGCCTCCTGGCGGTCACTGCCGGCGGCCGGCTCGGCGATTGGAGTTCCGGCTTCGGGAATCGTGGATTTCATATTCACCACGGTAATTTAGCAGCCTGATCGCGTCGACGTCCACAATCGAATTATAAATATCTATTGAAAAGACAAAAAATGAATGCAAAATATCTTCGTCAGCTCGCCAAAATGCGCCGATGGGAGGTTTTCATGCATCAAGGACGCCATTTCCTGCAGATTCCAGGACCGAGTCCGGTCCCCGACCGCGTTCTTCGCGCCATGGACACGCAGGTCATCGATCACCGGAGCGCCGAGTTCGCCGAACTCGGGCGTGCCGTGCTCGAGGGCAGCCAGAAGATCTTTCAGACCGCAGGTCCGGTGGTGATCTTCCCGTCATCGGGGACCGGCGCCTGGGAAGCCGCGATCGTCAACACGCTGTCGCCGGGCGACAAGGTCCTGATGGTCGAGACCGGCCATTTTGCCACCCTGTGGCGTCAGATGGCCGGGCGCTTCGGCATCGAGGTCGACTTCGTTGCAGGTGATTGGCGCCGCGGTGCCGATCCCGCCCAGATCGAAGCCAGGCTCGCGGAAGACACTGCGCACACCATCAAGGCGGTGATGGTCGTGCACAACGAGACCTCCACCGGCGCGACCAGCCGCATCGCAGACATCCGCGCGGCGATCGACCGCGCCTCGCATCCGGCGCTGATGATGGTCGACACCATCTCCTCGCTCGGCTCGGTCGACTATCGGCACGACGAATGGAAGGTCGATGTCAGCGTCAGCTGCTCGCAGAAGGGCTTTATGCTGCCGCCCGGCCTCGGCTTCAACGCGATCTCGGAGAAAGCCCGCGCCGCGTCGAAAGCCAACCGGATGCCGCGCTCCTACTTCGATTGGGAGGAGATGTTGAAGCCCAACGAGAAGGGCTTCTTCCCGTATACGCCGGCGACGAACCTGCTCTATGGCCTGCGCGAAGCCATTGCGATGCTGCTGGAGGAGGGGCTCGACAACGTGTTCGCCCGCCATCAGCGGCTGGCCGCGGCCACGCGCGCCGCCGTCACTCAATGGGGCCTCGAGGTGCTCTGCCAGGAGCCGTCCGAGTTCTCGCCGGTGCTGACCGCGGTGCTGATGCCGCCCGGGCATGACGCCGATCAGTTCCGCAAGGTTGTGCTCGACAATTACAACATGTCGCTCGGCTCGGGCCTGTCAAAGGTCGCCGGCAAGGTCTTCCGCATCGGGCATCTCGGCGAATGCAACGAGCTGACGCTGCTCGGTGCGCTGACCGGCGTGGAGATGGGCTTGTCGGCCGCCGGCGTCCCGCACCGCTCGGGCGGTGTCGATGCCGCGATGAAGTCGCTCGAGCAGCGGACGCAGAGCAATTCGTCGCCGCCTCTGAAAGTGGTCAGCACCTAAAGCATGATCCGGAAAAGTGTGAAGCGGTTTTCCGAAAAGATCATGCTCAAACGATAAGGCGTTACGGTATCGCGAACGCACATAATTCAGAACATCGCGAATTCGGGAAGGGACACCATGAGGCTTCGGTTCAAGGCGACGCACGTCGTGCTGGCGCTGCTCTGCGTGATGTATTTCATCACCTATGTCGACCGGGTGAACATCGGCACCGCGGCAGGCGATATCCAGAAGGAGCTCGGTCTCAACAATACCCAGCTTGGTCTGGTGTTCTCGGCCTTCGCCTATCCCTATTTGCTGTTCCAGGTGATCGGCGGCTGGGTCGGCGATCGTTTCGGTCCGCGCAAGACCTTGTTCTGGTGCGGGATGATCTGGGCGGCGGCGACCATCATGACCGGCTTCGTTCATGGTCTCGCCGCGCTGTTTGTCGCGCGTTTTGCGCTGGGGTTCGGCGAGGGCGCGACCTTCCCGACCGCGACACGCGCGATGCAGTATTGGACGCCTGCGAGCCGCCGCGGCTTCGCACAAGGGCTCACCCATTCGTTCGCGCGGCTCGGCAACGCCATTACCCCGCCAGTCGTCGCGCTGCTGATCCTCTGGTTGACCTGGCGCGGCGCATTCGTGGTGCTTGGTTTCATCAGTCTGCTGTGGGGCATCGCCTGGCTCTGGTACTTCCGCAACGAGCCGAAAGACCATCCCTCCATCACCGCGGCCGAACTCGCGGTGCTGCCGGCGCGTCCGCAAGGCGAGAGGCCGACGGTGCCGTGGGGGCCGCTGCTGCAACGGATGTGGCCGGTGACGCTGACGTACTTCTGCTACGGCTGGTGCCTGTGGCTCTACCTCAACTGGCTGCCGCTGTTCTTCAAGAACAACTACAGTCTCGACATCAAGAATTCGGCGCTGTTCGCATCGGGCGTATTTTTCGCCGGCGTCATCGGCGACAGCCTCGGGGGCGTCATCTCCGATCGCATCCTCGTGCGGACCGGCAATGTGCGCCTGGCGCGGCTCAGTGTCACGATCGTGGGATTTGCCGGCGCGCTGCTGTCGTTGCTGCCGATCCTGTTTTTTCACGACATCACGGTCGTTGCAATCTGCCTGTCGGCCGGCTTCTTCTGTGCAGAACTCGTGATCGGCCCGATGTGGTCGATCCCAATGGACATCGCGTCGAAACATTCCGGCATCGCGTCGGGGATCATGAACACCGGGTCGGCGTTCGCGGCCATCGTCTCGCCGCTGGTCGCCGGCTTCGTTATCGACGCCACCGGGAATTGGTACCTGCCGTTCCTGATGTCGATGGGGCTGTTGCTGCTCGGCGGCTTCTCCGCGCTGCTGATGCATCCCGAGCGGCCGTTCGATGAGGCCGAGGAGCTGGCCTCCTCGGGAAAGGTGGTGGCCGCTCAATAAAGCCGCCGGCGCGCGCCGGCGGAGGGGCCAAGAGGGGCTTGGGATAGGGTCTTTGGATATGCATGACGGCCTCCCGTCCGGCGGGGGACAAACCCAGCGAATAGTGATATGCGAGCGGCTCAACAAGCCCACTGCAAGACCGGGAAGGACGCCTATGACCGTGCACTCTGGAAGGCATTTTTTGCAGATTCCGGGACCGACCAACGTGCCGGATCGGGTGCTGCGGGCGATGGATATGCCGACCATGGATCATCGCGGTGCGGAGTTTGCCGAGATCGGCTTTGCGGTTCTTGCCGCGATGCAGCGCGTGTTCCGCACCAAGCAGCCGGTCATCATCTATCCCTCGTCCGGGACCGGTGCCTGGGAGGCCGCGATCGTCAACACCTTGCAGCCGGGCGACAAGGTCCTGATGTGCGAGACCGGGCAGTTCGCGGTGCTGTGGCACGGCATTGCCGACAAATTCAAGCTCGACGTCGACTTCATTCCGGGCGACTGGCGGCATGGCGCCGATCTCGAACAGATCCAGGCGCGGCTGTCCGCCGACAAGGCGCACAAGATCAAGGCGGTCTGCATGGTCCATAACGAGACCTCAACGGCATGCGTCACCTATCCGCGCGACGTGCGCAAGATCATGGATGATCTCAAGCATCCGGCGCTGCTGATGGTCGACACCATCTCCGGCCTCGGCTCGCTGGAATACGAGCACGACGCCTGGGGCATCGACGTCTCCATCGCCGGCTCGCAGAAGGGACTGATGCTGCCGCCGGGCCTCGGCTTCAACGCCGTCTCGGAGAAGGCGCTCGCCGCGGCCAGGGCCAATCCGGCGATGCGCTCCTATTGGGACTGGCAGGAGGTCATCAACATCAACAAGGCCGGGACCTGGCCCTATACGCCGGCGACCAACCTGCTGTTCGGCCTGAGAGAGGCCGTGAAGATGCTTGAGGAAGAAGGCCTCGACAACGTCTTCGCCCGTCACAAGCGCCACAGCGAGGCGACGCGCGCAGCCATCAAGAATTGGGGCCTCGAGACGCAGTGCCAGGAGCAGGGCGCACATTCACCGGCGTTGACCGCGGTGCGGGTGCCCGAAGGGCATGACGCCGACCATTTCCGCAAGGTCGTGCTTGATAATTTCGACATGTCGCTCGGCACCGGCCTCAACAAGGTCAAGGGCAAGGTGTTCCGGATCGGACATATCGGGCACTTCAACGATCTGATGCTGATGGGTACGCTGTCGGGCGTCGAGATGGGCCTCGATCTGGCCAAGGTGCCGCATCGCGCCGGCGGCGTGCTGGCGGCGATGGACGTCCTGAAGGGACGAGAGGCCGTGCAGAAGCAGGCCGCCGTTGCCTGACATTGAATCCTCCAAACAGAAAGAGCGAGACATGAACGCGCCCGTCACTCCAACCGAAGACCTGACCTACTCCGTCGAGGACGGGATCGCGCGGATCACATTCAACCGGCCGCAAGCGCGCAACGCGCTGACCTTCGCGATGTACGAGCAGATGGCGTCGATCTGCGAGGCCATCAACCAGGATCATGCGATCAAGGCGCTGATCCTGACCGGCGCCGGCGACAAGGCATTTGCCTCGGGCACCGACATCTCGCAGTTCCGCGCCTTCAAGACCGCGCAGGATGCGCTCGACTATGAGGCGCGGATCGACCGCGTGCTCGGTACGCTCGAGCAATGCCGCGTGCCCGTCATTGCGGCGATTGCCGGCGCCTGCACCGGCGGCGGTGCGGGCATCGCGGCCTGCTGCGACATCCGCATCGGCACCGAGGCGACCCGGATCGGCTTTCCGATCGCGCGCACGCTCGGCAATTGCCTCTCGATGTCCAACATCTCGCGTCTGGTGTCGCTGATCGGTCCGGCGCGCACCAAGGATTTGATCTTCAAGGCGCGCCTGGTCGAGGCCCCGGAAGCACTGGCGCTCGGGCTGCTCAACGAAATCGTGCCCGACGTCGCGACCTTGCAACGCCGCGCCGAAGAGACCGCAAAGCTCGTCGCCAGCCATGCACCGATCACGCTCGAAGTGACCAAGGAAGCGGTGCGCCGCATCCGCCGCACGCTGTCGCGTGACGAGGGCGAGGACCTGATCCTGCGCGCCTATATGAGCGAGGATTTTCGCGAGGGCATGGACGCGTTCCTCAACAAGCGGGCGCCGAGCTTCAAGGGCAAGTAGCGGCCGCTGGGTCCAATCGATTCCAGGCGCGCGCTTTGCACGCCTTGGAATGACATGGGTAGCATCGGGCCAGGCCGTGGACCCACAAAACCGTAGACGTCGGCGTTTCCGACTGACCACTTTTGAAGTAGCCTGTCGCCATCTCGAACGTGACGGGCCACCATGCTTACGCTCTATTCCTATCCGCCGTTGTTCGGCGTCGCCGACAATAATGGCTACGGTCTGAAGGTATTCGCTTTTCTGAAGCTCG
Organism: Bradyrhizobium sp. LTSPM299; assembly: GCF_000938235.1. NCBI lineage: Bacteria > Pseudomonadati > Pseudomonadota > Alphaproteobacteria > Hyphomicrobiales > Nitrobacteraceae > Bradyrhizobium > Bradyrhizobium sp. LTSPM299. Next base: position 157,546 of record NZ_JYMU01000081.1, on the reverse strand, counting down.
CCGGCGTGCCGTTTCGGCACGAACACATCTTTGATGCGTCAATGGCGCCGCGCCAACAGTTGCCCTATATCGTCGACGGCCACGACAGCGTCGGCGATAGTGAGACCATCCTCGCCTATGTCACCGAAAAATACGGAGTGAAGCTGGATTTGGCGCTGACGCCGGCGCAGCGCACGACCAATCTCCTCGTCACACGTACGCTCGACGATCTCTACTGGGTGATGTCCTATTCGCGCTGGAAGGACGAGCGCTACTGGCCCCAGTTCCGCGATGCGCTCAAGCGCGAGCATCCCAGCCTCACCGATGACGGGTTGATGAAAGCCAAGGAGTTCAACGCTCAGCGCTATTATTACCAAGGCATTGGCCGCTTCGAGGCCGGCGCCGCGATGGCCCGCGGGCTCGCCGATCTCACCGCACTCGCGAACTTGATCCCGAGGCAAGGCTATGTGCACGGCGACAGACCGACGACGATCGACGCCGGCATGTATGGCTTCGTCGCCAACATCTACTTCTACGACATCGAGACGCCGTTGAAGAGATTCGTAGTCTCGCACGAGGGGCTGGCACAACACTGCCGTACCATCCACGCCGCAGTCAGTGCACCGTCACCGTAGTCGGCCTTACTCCGCTGGCCGGATCAGCCATTTCCGGAAGAATGCGAGCACGTCGCCGTTGAATTCTGCGTGGAACGCGACGCGGTCGAAACCCGGCGCATCGACGCAGATTTCGGGCCGCGCCCTGAGCAGCGCTGGTGGACAGGGCGCCAGGAATGAGAAATGCCAAGAGTTCGGAACCACGCGATATTCGTGCTTGGCAAGAAGATTTGCGTCCGCGGCGGCCACATCGCGGGGAAGCACGCCGTCGCCGCCATACTCCGAGGCCCACAACTGGACCGGCACCTTGACCGCTGAAAGGCTTTCCGCGGTGAAGGTGATGGCGAGCGGATCTGCGATGACGGCTGCCTTGATCCGCGAATCGTGCGCGAGGGGCTGCGCGGGATATTCGCCTCGTGAGATCTGCGCGCAGGCGTGGCTCGCCGAATGTTGGCAGAAGGCGGTGGCTTTGGCCCAATCCGAATTGGCGCCGATCACTACCAGGCCGGTGTAGCCGCCCCGCGAAAAGCCGAACAATCCGATCCGTTCGCGATCGATGGCCGCGCTGAACGGCGATGCGACCAGCATGAAATCGAGCAGGCGCTTGATGTCTTGCGGTCGCTCGACATAAACGGACAGGTCGTCCGAACGGCTCAGATCGAAGGAGTTGTCGCCGGGATGACTGATGGCGGCAACGATGAAGCCGGCGTCGGCGAGCACTTCACCGATGTCGTGATGGCCGGCGAAGTTACCGCCCCTGCCGTGCGAGACGACGACCAGCGGCATCCTGCTGCCGAACAACGGGCAATCCTTCACGCCCGGCAAGGCAAAAATGTCGAGACGAACTACTCCCGGGGGTTCGGCGCAGGGAGACCAGATTGCGCCGTGAATGGCCGGGCCATTGGCGTCGGCGGGAATATCGAACGATCGCAGGCCGGCGGCCTGCGCCAGGGTTGCGGTAAGGCAGAAGCCGACGGCGGAAAGCAATCTGCAAACGTGGCTGGAAGCGTGCATCGGCATCTCCTCCGTATTTCGCTGGGCTGCCTGGTTGCAACAAGCCTACGGCAGCTGCTTGATCTCTCCTGAACCTGATACGTGCGAATTAATCCGCGCCACGGCGCCATGCAGTTTGACGACGGCACTGCCGGAGACCGAGATATCGGCATCCTGGCGCGGCGCGAGATCGACGTCGGTGCTGCCGTGGATTTGCGCGCTGGCTCGTTCGGTGATCAGCCGGCCAAGGTCGGCGCGGCCGGAGCCGGCGGACTCGAGCGACACCTCGCGGGCCGCTCCGCTGGCGGTGACGACGCTGCTGCCGTGCATGGTGATGCGCAGCACATCCTGCTTGATGTCGGCGAGCTTCAGATCAGCGCTGCCCTTCATGTTCACGCTGGTCTTCTGGGCGACGAGCCGGCCGAGGTCGGCGCGGCCGGAGCCTGCGGACTCGAGCGATACCTCCTTGGCCTCGCCGCTTGCCGTCACAGTGCCGCTGCCGTGCAGGGTGATGCGCAGCGCATCCTGCTTGATGTCGGACAGGTCGAGTTCGCTCGAGCCGTTCAATGTCCATGCCGCGACCGCGGGGCCGGCGAACTGGACGACGAGATCGCCCGCCGGAAAACAGTCGACCAGGCGGTCCCACTCCACCGTGTCCCACTCCAGCGTGCCATCGCGCAGGCGCACATGGCTGACTAGGTCCGCGTCGCCGCTGACGCTCGCCTGTGGCTTGGGTGAGGGCTGGTAGTGGACCTGCGCCGGAATATTGATCTTGACGACGTCGCTGCCGAGCCACCCGAGATCGACGGTGCGGCGCTCGCCCGAACCGGCCTTTTTCGTCGATGGCAGCGCCGCGCAGCCTCGCAACGTGCCGGCCCAGGATCGGGAATCACCGTCGATCCAGTCCGTTGCTGAAATCAGAATCGTGAATATCCCGCACGCCGCTGCAATGCTCAGTGACACCGCCGCGATCCCCGCAAGACGTCTGTTCATGACGCACCTCCTACCTTGTTAAGCCAGATCCTGTTCCGGCTTGAGCAGCCGGTAGTGCAGCCGGGCGTAACTCCCGAGCATCTTCACCACGCTGTTGAGCGCCAGCAGCAGCAGCGCGCCGCCCCCGACGCTGCCGGCGATCAGCCCGATGCCGGCGACCGCGCGCAGCAGCATGGCGGCGATCGAAGCGAAATGCCCGAGCTTGACGAGGCTCAGCAGCAACCCGACGCCGACGATGCCGAGCACGACGATGATGAGGCCCGTCACCAGCATGATCAGCATTGCCGCGAACAGCAGCGGCAGCAGGAACAGAATGTCGACCGTTGCCAATCCGCCCAGCGCCAGCAGGGCGGTGGCGGAATTACCCAGGCTGCGATGATTTTCCCAGTGGCGCAGCCCGGTTTCGGCGCGCAGTTCGCGCGCCAGCCGCCGGGGGTCGCCGAGCGCCGCAGCCACCTCGGCCTCGCTTCGCCCGGAGGCCTCGGCTTCGTCGAAATAGGACATGTAGTCGGCGAGGATATCGTCGATCTCCCGCGCCGGAAGTCCGGCGAGCCCATCATTGAGAATGGTCAAGAAGGCAACGCGGTTCATCAGCGTTCTCCCAGCAACTGGTTGACGGCATCGGTGAACGTCCGCCACTCGCGTTTCTGCGCTGCAAAGGCAGCGCGGCCGGCCGGGGTCAGCCGATAGTATTTGCGCGGCGGGCCGCTGTTCGATTCAGCGAGCCGGGTTTCGACGAGCCGGTCGTCCTGCATGCGCCGCATCAGGGGATAGATCGTTCCCTCTCCCATGCCGACGCCGGCCGCGAGCGCGCTGGCAATCTCGTAGGCATAGCTCTCGCCGCGCGCCAGCAGCGCCAGCACGCACAATTCGAGCGCGCCTTTCTTGAGCTGGACCTGGTTCTGTTCGGTCATGGCAGTCGCGCGGTTGGCTTGGTTCGCAGACAGTCTATTACAAGGTATCTGTTATTGCAAGGTACAAGTTTATGAAAGGTAGTCCTCGGAGATCGCGAGCGCAGCCAGAGCGATGACGTTTCCTTAGTGGGAAGGAAAAAATGCTTTCGCAGGGACGATATCTTTGCGCGGAGACCTTCCCGCGATCACGTAAGGGGAAGCGCGCGAACATGACCGCCAGCCTCATTCCAAAGTCATGCGCGATACGGTAGTTCGCAGCTTGAACTCATCGGCATTATCCGCACACAATGACGGCAACCAGCCATCCTTGCGGGTTTTATCAGCCCGAACAAATGGATAGGGAAGAAACACGTGGGACAGATTGTGAAAACCACGGCCGCCATTGCCGCGATGCTGCTCAGCACGCCGGCCTTCGCCGCTTGGGAACCGAGCAAGCCGGTCGAGATCGTGGTCGCGGCCGGCGCGGGCGGCGCGTCTGACCAGATGGCGCGCATGATGCAGGCGGCGATCCAGAAGAATAATCTGATGAAGCAACCGATCGTGGTCTCGCTGAAGGGCGGCGCGTCGGGTGCGGAAGCGCTGATGTACATGAAATCCAGCGAGGGCGATCCCAACAAGGTGCTGATCGCCTATTCGTTGATCTACATGCTGCCGCTGTCGGCCAAGATTCCGTTCGACTGGCACGAGCTCACGCCGGTGTCGGTGATCGCGCTCGACCAGTTCGTCCTTTGGGACAATGCGTCGGGCCCTAAGACGGTGAAGGACTTCATCGCGGCGGCGAAGGCCGCCAGCGCGCCGTTCAAAATGGGAGGCACCGGGTCCAAGCGCGAGGACCATGTGCTGACCGTTTTCGTCGAACAGAAGACCGGCGCAAAGTTCTCCTATCTGCCGTACAAGTCCGGCGGTGAGGCTGCGACCCAGCTGGTCGGCGGCCACACCGAGTCCAACGTCAACAACCCCAGCGAAAACCTTGAGGTCTGGCGCGCCGGCCAGGTCCGCGCGCTTTGCGTGTTCGACAAGGAGCGCATCTCCTACAAGACCAAGGTCACTGAGACGCAGTCCTGGAACGACATCCCGACCTGCAAGGAAGAAGGGCTCGACGTTCAGTATCTGATGCTGCGCGCGATGTTCCTGCCGGGTAAGGTTACGCCGGAGCAGCAGGCGTTCTATGCCGACCTGTTCCAGAAGGTCACGCAGACGGCCGAGTACAAGGACTACATGGAGAAGCAGGCGTTGAAGCCGATCTTCCTCACCGGCAAGGACATGCTGGAGTTCCTCGAGGACGACGACAAGCTTAACGCCACGCTGATGAACGAAGCAGGTTTCGTCGCAAAATAACTCGCCCCGCTATGGCGGCAATCGCTTTACCTTCAGCGCGGAATGGCCTTGCAACTCGCCGACACGCGGTGATTATTGCGCCGCATTATGGTCGAGCGTGCGGGGTGCCCAATCGGCTGTCGCCGCCGCAGGACCGAGAGGAGCGATCATGACCAAAGCCGTTCTCGGGATCATCGGCGGATCCGGAATTTACGACCTGCCGGGTCTGGAAAACGTCCGCGAGGAGACGATTCTGAGCCCGTGGGGCGAGCCGTCGGCGGCGCTGCGGCGTGGCGAGATGGCGGGATTGCCGATCGTGTTCCTGCCGCGGCACGGCAAAGGGCATGCCTTGTCGCCGTCTGATATCAACTACCGCGCCAATATCGACGTCTTGAAGCGGGCAGGGGTCACGGACCTGGTCGCGCTGTCCGCTTGCGGCTCGTTCAAGGAAGAGTTGCCACCGGGCACCTTCGTGCTGGTCGACCAGTTCGTCGACCGCACTCACAAGCGCGAGGGCTCGTTCTTCGGAAAAGGTTGCGTCGCGCATGTTTCGATGGCGCATCCGATATCGCCGCTTCTCGCGGCGCATCTGGAGGCTGCAGCCGAAGCCGAGGGCATCAATTTCGCGCGCGGCGGCACCTATCTCTGTATGGAAGGACCGCAGTTCTCTTCGCTGGCGGAAAGCCTGACCTACAAGGCGCAGGGCTATTCGGTGATCGGCATGACCAACATGCCGGAAGCCAAGCTCGCCCGTGAGGCCGAAATCTGTTACGCCAGTGTGGCGATGGTCACCGATTTCGATTGCTGGCACCCGGCCCACGATGCGGTGACGGTGCAGGATATCATCCGGGTGCTGAGCTCGAATGCCGAGAAGGCAAAGACGCTGGTCGCACGTCTGGCGCAGGATTTCCCGCGCCAGCACGAGCCGTGTCCGATCGGCTCCGACCGCGCACTGGATACCGCGCTGATCACGGCGCCCGAGGCGCGTGATCCGGAGCTTCTCGGGAAGCTCGATGCCGTCGCCGGACGGGTGTTGCGGTCGTGAAAGTCGACGGACAGCATTTTCGCAGCATCTGGCTCGAGCCCGATGGCTGGTCGGTCGGCGCGATCGATCAGCGGCGGCTGCCGCACGAGTTCATTGTCACCAGGATCACGACTGCTGACGAGGCCGGCGAGGCGATCCGCTCGATGCTGGTCCGCGGCGCGCCGCTGATCGGCGCCACCGCCGCCTACGGCATGGCGCTCGCGATGCATGACGATGCCTCCGACGCGGCACTCGAGCGCGCGGGCAAGATGCTGATCGCGACCCGGCCGACGGCGATCAACCTGAAGTGGGCGCTCGACGAGATGCAGCACGCGCTTGCGCCGCTTACGGCCGCGGCGCGCGCGGAGGCGGCTTACGTCCGCGCACGTGAGATCGCCGACGAGGACGTCGCGATCAACAAGGACATCGGCCGCCACGGCCTCGGCCTGATCGAGGCGATATCAGCGACAAAGAAGCCGGGTGAACGGGTCAACGTCCTGACGCATTGCAATGCCGGCTGGCTTGCAACCGTGGATTGGGGAACGGCGACGTCGCCGATCTATCAGGCGCATGATCGCGGTATTCCGGTTCACGTCTGGGTCGACGAGACGCGTCCGCGCAATCAGGGCGCCTCGCTCACCGCGTGGGAACTCGGTCATCACGGCGTGCCGCATACAGTGATCCCGGACAACACCGGAGGTCATCTGATGCAGCATCGCATGGTCGATCTGGCCATCGTCGGGACCGATCGGGTCGCGGCCAATGGTGACGTCTGCAACAAGATCGGGACCTATCTGAAAGCGCTCGCCGCGCACGACAATGGCGTGCCGTTCTATGTTGCGCTGCCGTCGCCGACCATCGACTTCAGTATCGATGATGGCATCAGGCAGATTCCGATCGAGCAGCGCGCGGCGAGCGAAGTGACGCACCTCACCGGGCGCACCGCGGATGGACGGATCGAGACCGTGCGCGTGGTTCCGGACGGTTCGCCGGTCGCCAATTTCGGTTTTGACGTGACGCCTGCGCGGCTGGTGACCGGATTGATCACCGAGCGCGGTGTGCTCAGGGCGGACCGTGCTGCACTTGCGAGTGCGTTTCCCGAACGCTCTGCCGCCGGCTGAAGGTTACATTGACGCCGGTAACACGGGCACTGTATCCAGCGTGCCAGCCTTGAGCAGATAAACCTCCATGTCCAAGACCGATATTGAAATCGTCGTCGACGATCCGACCACGCCCAAGGCCAACTCGCCTGCGGTCGTCAGTACCGGCGTTGTCGACGTCGTCGTGTCGCTGCTGCTGCTTGCGCTCGCGATAACGCTCGGATGGGACAATTGGCGCGCTGGCGCGTCATGGGACTCGACCGGACCGCAAGCGGGCTATTTTCCGTTCTATCTCTCGGTCATCCTCTGCGCCGCCAGCCTCTACGGTCTCGGCGTCGCATTTGTCTCGCGCCGCGAAGCCGCTGAACCCTTTGTCACCCGCGCCCAGCTTCGCCGGGTGATGGCCGTGTTCGTGCCGACATTCCTGTTCTGCCTCGCCACGCAATTCCTCGGGCTGTATGTCGCGAGCTTTCTCCTGATCGCAGGCTTCATGCGGCTGGTCGGAGAGATCGCGCTGTGGAAGTCGCTCTCGACCGCCTTCATCTTCACCGCCGTGATGTTCGTGACCTTCGACATCGCGTTCGACGTCATCATGCCGAAGGGCCCGCTCGAGGCGGCGTTCGGCTACTAAAGCATGATCCGGAAAAGTGTGAAGCGGTTTTCCGAAAAGATCATGCTCAGACAAGGAGCTAAACCGCGATGACGATTCACCCCAATCTCATCGCGCTTTAGCTGATCGACAGGATTTCGAGATATGGAAGCCTTCGGTCTCTTGCTGCACGGCTTTGCCGTGCTGCTGACCTGGAAAACGCTGCTGCTGATGATGGTCGGCCTCGTGCTCGGCATCTTCGTCGGCGTGCTGCCCGGGCTAGGCGGACCGAATGGCGTTGCGATCCTGCTGCCGCTGACCTTCACGATGGACCCGACCTCGGCCATCGTGATGCTGTCCTGCATCTATTGGGGAGCGCTGTTCGGCGGCGCCATCACCTCGATCCTGTTCAACATCCCCGGCGAGGCCTGGTCGGTCGCGACCACATTCGACGGCTATCCGATGGCGCAACAGGGCCGGGCGGCGGAAGCGCTCACCGCGGCGTTCACCTCGTCATTCATCGGCTCGCTGGTCGCCGTGCTCCTGATCACTTTCCTGGCGCCGATGATCTCGTCGTTTGCGCTGAAGTTCGGCCCGCCGGAGTTCTTCGCCGTCTATCTCCTGACCTTCTGCTCATTCGTCGGCCTCGGCCGCGAAGCCAAGCACAAGACTGTCATCTCGATGTCGCTCGGGCTTCTGCTCGCCGGCGTCGGCATGGACACGGTGTCGGGCCAGCTTCGCATGACGTTCGGCTCGGCCGACCTGCTTCGCGGCATCAACTTCCTTGTCGCTGTGATCGGTCTGTTTGGCATCAGCGAGATCCTGCTGACCATGGAAGAACGTCTGGCGCTGCGCGGACACGCCGCCGGCATCAGCCTGCGCGTGGTGCTCTCGGTCTGGAAGGACCTTCCGAAATACTGGGTGACGCTGTTGCGCTCGTCCCTCATCGGCTGCTGGCTCGGCATTACGCCGGGCGGTGCGATCGCGGCCTCGTTCATGGGCTACAATCTCGCCAAGCGCTTTTCCAAGGACCCGGAAAGCTTCGGCAAAGGCCGTATCGAAGGCGTGTTCGCGCCGGAGACCGCGGCGCATGCCTCGGGCACCGCTGCGCTGCTGCCGATGCTCGCGCTCGGCATTCCCGGCTCCGGTACCGCGGCGATCCTGCTCGGCGGGTTGATGGTGTGGGGCCTCAATCCCGGGCCGCTGTTGTTCGTCGAGCACAAAGACTTTGTCTGGGGCCTGATCGCTTCGATGTATCTCGGCAACGTCGTCGGCCTGGTGCTGGTGCTGACCACCGTCCCAATTTTTGCCTCGATCCTGCGTGTGCCTTTCGCCGCCGTTGCGCCGATGATCGTGGTGTCCTGCGCGATCGGTGCCTATGCGATCCAGAATGCGATGTTCGACATCTGGCTGATGCTGAGCTTCGGTGTCGTCGGCTATATCTTCAAGAAGATCGACATCCCGCTCGCGCCGTTCACACTCGCATTGGTGCTCGGCAGCCGCGCCGAGGACGCGTTTCGGTTGTCGATGATTGGATCGGGTGGCGACATGACGGTGTTCTGGTCGAACGGTCTCGTCGGCTCGATCACGACGCTTGCGATAGCGCTGTTGTTCTGGCCCGTCATCGACTGGGCGGTTGGCAGCGTCGGACGACTGCTGCGACGAAGCTAGATTGGGCCGCTTGTTCATTCAAGCGGCCCATCTGGCGATCGCAGCCGTGCCGTCTGGATCGCTTGCCAGACGCGGCAGGGCGTTACGGGCATGTCGAGATGGCGCACGCCAAGCGGCCCCAGTGCGTTCATCACGGCGTTCATGATGGTGGGGGGTGCCGCGATAGCACCGGCCTGACCGCTTCCTTTAACGCCCAGCCGGTTGGCGTGGCTCGGAAAGTCCGACGTCAGCCGGCCCTCGAATGAAGGAATATCGCCGGCGCGGGGCAGCGCGTAATCCATCAGCGAGCCGGTCAGAATCTGGCCGGTCTCCGCATCGAAGCAGGCGTGCTCGAATAGCGCCTGGCCGATCCCCTGAACCACGCCGCCATGAACCTGCCCCAGCGTCAGGCGCGGATCGAGCAGGCGGCCGTAGTCATCGAAGATGGAATAGCGGTCGAGCGTCACGTGGCCGGTCGCGGGGTCGATCTCGACTTCGGCAACATGGCAGCCGTTGGGAAAGGTGTAGCGGTCGCAGAGGTGGGTTGCCTGGTACACGAGGCCCGGCGCGAACTCGTCACGGGGCATCTGGTACGAGGCTCGCGCCACATCGTCGAGGCTGATCTCCTGGCCGGTCGTCGCCACCCGCAGTATGCCCGCCTCGTAATGGACAGCGTCGACGGTAGTCTGCAGCAGCCGCGCCGCGAGTTTTCGGCCGTTTTCGATCAGGCCTTCGGCCGCCATCACCAGCGCGGTGCCGCCCTGGTGCATGGAACGTGCGCCGCCATGCCCGCCGCCGCGGTCGAGATCGTCGGTGTCGCCCTGCCGGAATCGAAATCGCTCGATCGGCAGGCCAAGCGCGTCGGCTGCGATCTGGGCGTAGGTGGTCTCGTGGCCCTGGCCGTTGGAGTGCGTGCCGACTTTCAGATCGATCCGGCCGTCTTCGCCGAAACCCAATTCGGCCACCTCATTGGGTTGGCCGCGCGCGGTTTCGAGAAAGCAGGCATAGCCGAGCCCGCGCAGCAGTCCGCCCGCGCGCGAAGTTTTCCGGCGCGCCTCAAATCCGGTCGTGGTGGCGATGGCGTGATCAATCGAGTAGGCAAAGCTGCCTTGTTCGACCGTAAGCCCCATTGCGCTCGGATGCGGAAAGCGACGAAAGATATTCTTGCGCCGCAGTTCTAGCGCATCCATTCCGAGCTCGGCGGCGGCGATGTCGATCAGGCGCTCGATCAGGTAATTCGCCTCGGGCTTGCCGGCGCCGCGATAGGCGTCGACCGGCGTCGTGTTGGTGAACACGCCCCTGGTCTCGAACGCGATCAGCGGGATGTCGTAGACGCCGCCCATCGCGCTCGCCATCGCCATGGTCGGCACGAGAGGCGCCACCGTTGAGACATAGGCGCCGAGATTGGCCAGCACCCTGGTTTCGAGCGCCAGCAACCGGCCATCGCAATCGAGCGCCAGGCGGGCGTGGGCGATGCTGTCGCGGCCATGCGCGGAGGCAAGGAAATCCTCGCTGCGGTCTCCGATCCATTTGACAGGACGGCCGAGGCGACGTGCTGCCCATAGCACCAGCACCCATTCCGGATAGAGCACGTTCTTCATCCCAAAACCGCCGCCGACGTCGGGAATGCTGACGCGTAGCTTTTCACGCGGGATACGAAAAACGGAGTCGGCGAGCTGGTCGCGGATCCCATGCGCGCCGGCGGCCGAGGCGGTCAGGTGCATACGGTTGCTGGCGGCGTCGAATTCGCCGAGCGCGCCGCGTGTTTCCAGCGGCGCGGCCACGACGCGGTTGTTGATCAATTCGCATTCCACAATATGGGCGGCGCTACGGATCGCTGCTTCGACCGGGCCAATCTCGCCGCGGTTGAACTGGAATGCGATGTTGTTGGTCGCCTCCGGCCAGATGCGCGGGGTTTCCGGCAGAACCGTATCGGCCAACGCGATCACCGGCCGCAGCGGCCGATAGTCGACGACGACGGCCTCGGCGGCGTCGCGCGCACTTTCGGCGTCTTCCGCGACCACGAAGGCGATGGGCTCGCCGACATAGCGAACCGTATCACGCGCCAGCGCGTGATACGGCGGGATCACGAGCGGCGTGGTCATCGGAATATGGGTCGCCGCACAAGGCAACGAGCCGATATCGTCGGTAGCCATGTCCATTCCGGTGAGCACGGCCACAACGCCTGGTATTTGCTTGGCCGACTCGCTCTGGATAACAACGATGCGCGCGTGCGCATGGATCGAGCGCACCACCATGCCGTGAAGTGCGTTTGGCGCCGCATGATCGGCGATGTAGTGGCCGCGACCTCTCACGAAGCGCTCGTCTTCGAGGCGGTTGATGCTGCGCCCCAACAAAGGTTCGGTCATGGGACGGTCGCATCCGATAGGCGCGTGCTCGTTGGATTGCAGCCGCTCACGAGCGGCTTTCTCACACCACCTTGCGCTGCCTGAGCTCGGCGATCTCGTCCTTGTCGAAGCCGAATTCGGCCAGCACTTCCTCGGTCTGCTCGCCGAACTCCGGCGGTCGTGCGGCCATTTTGCTTGGCGTCCGCGACAGCGTCACCGGTTGTCCGACCAGCTGGATATGCCGGTTCTCGTCATTGGGAACGTGCTGGGCAATGCCGAGATGCTTGACCTGGGCATCCTCGAACATCTGGTCGATGGAGTAGATCGGTCCGCAGGGCACGCCGGCCTCGTTCAATTCCTTGACCCAGGTCTCGGTGGATTTTGTCTGGGTGAGCTTGTCGATGGTCGCATTCAGCGCATCGCGGTTCTTCGAGCGCAGGGGAGCAGTGACGTAGTCGGGATGGTTGAAAAGCTCGGGCGCGCCGAGAGCCTGCGCGCAGCGTTCCCAGATCCGCCCGCCTGTCGTTGCGATGTTGATGTAGCCATCGGACGTCTTGAACACGCCGGTCGGGATCGAGGTCGGATGATTGTTGCCGGCCTGCTTTGCCACGTCCTTTTCCATCAGCCAGCGCGAGGCCTGGAAATCCAGCATGAAAATCTGCGCTTGCAACAGCGATGTCTGCACCCACTGGCCCTCGCCGGAGACGTCGCGTTCCAACAGCGCGGTCAGGATTCCCATCGCGCAGAACAGTCCGGCGGTGAGGTCGGCGACGGGAATGCCGACCCGCATCGGTCCTTCACCGGGCGCGCCGGTGATCGACATCAGCCCGCCCATGCCCTGCGCGATCTGATCGAAGCCCGGCCGCTTGTGATACGGGCCGTCCTGCCCGAACCCGGAGATGCTGCCATAGACGATCTTCGGGTTGATCCGGCGCAGGCTGTCGTAATCGATGCCGAGCTTTGCCTTGACGTCGGGACGGAAATTCTCGACCACGACATCGGCCTGTTCCGCCAGGCGCTTGAACACGGCCAGACCCTTCGGGTCCTTCAAATTGAGGGTCATCGCGCGCTTGTTGCGATGCAGGTTCTGGAAATCGGATCCTTGGCGGGCGCCGCCGAGCTGCTCGCCGCCGGCATCCTCCAGCAGCGCATCGATCTTGATGACATTGGCGCCCCAATCCGCGAGCTGGCGGACGCAGGTCGGTCCGGAGCGGACACGGGTCAGATCGAGCACGGTGAAACGGGACAGGGCTTGGGACGCGTGCGGAAAGGGCATTGAGAACACCTCTTGTTTGGCGGGCCACTCCGGAAATCGGTTCGGTCTGACTTAGACAATTTGCCAAGCCTTTCCAACTGTTAGGCGTTGGAATTGCCCGGAAACGACCGATTCGTCGGGGCCCGCTCCCGGATACGGCTGGGTGGACACGATAACCGCAAATCTACGGCGGCGTCGACCGGGGGCACCGGGCCTGTGGCTGGCATTTGACCAAGCCGCGGCTGCAGGTTGACCCGTGCGCTTTAATGATTTTCCAATGCTGTTTCTGCAAAATTGCAGGAGACGAAATGTCATTGGGCCATGTTATTCTCGACCCCTCTTTGGGTGATCCATCCAAGAAGCCCGCAAGGGACCAAATGAGGCAATTCTTTTGAGTAAGATTTTCGGCTAAGCGATGAAGCGCCCTCACGACGGTTTCGACGCGTTCGGCGACAATTTCCTTGCGAACTGGGACGGCTTGGATCCGACCGGGGACGCGATGGATTCGTCGGGGTCGATGACACCAACTACGCCTGTCGCCGGGACGCTGCTCGCCCATTCTACTCCGGCCCAGGTGCTTGGCGGCGAGGTCTCGGACCTGAATGCAGGTTTGGCAGCGCTGACCCAGCCGGCCGCATCCGCCTTTGAACCGATCGCGACCTTGGCCAGCTTGGCCAATCCGATATCGGGGACGGGCGGGGGCGCCACAAGTTCTGCCGTCAGTTCGGGGGGCGCCACCGCGGCGCAGGTTCAGCAGGCTCTGAACGAGAGCGGTCTGAGCGTCAACGGCTCCGGTATCAAGGTCGGCGTGATCTCGGACAGCTTCAACAATCAGGGCGGCGCCGCCGCGGACGAGGCCAGCGGTGCGTTGCCGTCCGCCGCAAATATCCAGGTGCTGGAGGACCGATCGTCGGGCGGAACCGACGAGGGCCGCGCGATGATGCAGATCGTGCATGACATCGCGCCGGGCGCCAGCCTTGCGTTCTACACCGCCGATATCAGCGAGCAGGATTTTGCCAACGGCATCCTCGCGCTTGCGGCCGCCGGCTGCAAAGTGATCTGCGACGACGTCAGCTATTACGACGAGCCGTTTTTCCAGAATGGCGTCGTCGCGCAGGCCATTCAGACCGTAGAGGCCGAGGGCGTCACCTACATCACGGCCGCCGGCAACAATGCCAGCAACGCCTATCAGGCGGCATGGACGCCGATTTCCGGCGTGTTCGACGGATACGGCTTCGCGGACGCCGAGAGCTTTGGCGGCAGCATGGCGCTGAACATCACGGTCACCGCCAGCGCAACCAATCCATCTCCGCTGTTGCTCGAATGGAACCAGGCCTACGGCTCGGCCACGGCCGATCTCGTTCTGAACGTCTTCCAGAACGGAATCTATCTGGGCTCGATGTCGAACAGGTCCGTCGGCTCGTCCACCAATCCGTGGACAGCACTGCAGTTCACGGCTTCCGGCACTTACCAGATCGTGATCGACAACCTCTCGTCGATACCCAATTCCGATCCGACCTTGATCAAGCTGATCTCCGCCGCCGACGGCCTGCCGGTCACCATCAGCGGCGCCAACGGCGGCACGGTGTACGGGCATGCGATGACGCCCGGCGCGATCACTGCGGGTGCCGTCAGCGCGGCCTCGACGCCGGCCTTCGGCACCAGCCCCGCGCAGAGCGAAGTATTTTCGTCGTCGGGCGCCGGAACCGAGCTGCTGTTCGCCAACAATGGCACGGCGCTGTCGTCGCCCGATCTGTTGAGTCCGGTCGTCGTTTCGGGGCTGGACGACATCGCGACGACGGTTTCGGGGAATCTCAGCGACTTCTACGGCACCTCGGCCGCATCGGCGAGCCTCGCCGGCGTTGCGGCGCTGATGCTGGCGGCCGACCCGAATCTCACGCCGGCGCAGGTCGAACAGATCATGGAGCAGACTGCGCTTCCGATGGCCAATTCGGCCGTCAGCGGAGCCGGTCTGGTGCAGGTCAACGCGGCAGTTGCCGCGGCGATGGCGCTGAACCCTGTTGTGATCGAGGCGTTCGGATCGACCGAGCTGGTGCGGATCGCGAATGTCTATGACCTCAATCCTGTCGGCGGCGGTACCGGGCCGACGCTGAAGTATCAGGGGGCAGCGATCACAGTTGGCGAATTTGCCGGCTGGTCGCCGATCGGCGCTGAGGCGACGTCAACCGGATATGATGTCGCCTGGAAGCTTGCCGGGGCAGATCAATATACGGTCTGGGCCACTGACGCCAACGGCAATGACACCGTCAAGCTGGTCGATTCCGTCTCCGGCAGGAGCGCAGCGCTGGAAGCGCTGGAGGCGACTCTCCATCAGGATCTCAATGGCGATGGTGTGATCGGCATTGTTTCGATGACGATCGAGTCTCAGGGATCCACGAGTCTGGTGCAGGTTGGAAGTGTATACGATCTCAATCCCGTCGGCGGCGGCACCGGGCCGACGCTGAAGTACCAGGGATCAGCGATCACAGTCGGCGAGTTTGGCGGCTGGTCGCCGATCGGCGCTGAGGCGACTTCAACCGGATATGACGTGGCTTGGAAGCTTGCCGGGGCGGATCAGTATACGGTCTGGGCCACCGACGCCAACGGCAATGACACCGTCAAGCTGGTCGATTCCATCTCCGGCAGCAGCACAGCGCTGGAGTCGCTGGAGACGACCCTCCATCAGGATCTCAATGGCGATGGTGTAGTCGGTATTCCCTCGACAACGATCGAGTCTCAGGGATCCACGAGTCTGGTGCAGGTTGGAAATGTATACGATCTCAATCCCGTCGGCGGCGGCACCGGGCCGACGCTGAAGTATCAGGGGGCAGCGATCACAGTTGGCGAGTTTGCCGGCTGGTCGCCGATCGGCGCTGAGGCGACTTCAACCGGATATGACGTGGCTTGGAAGCTTGCCGGGGCGGATCAATATACGGTCTGGGCCACCGACGCCAACGGCAATGACACCGTCAAGCTGGTCGATTCCGTCTCCGGCAGCAGCACAGCGCTGAAATCGCTGGAGACGACCTTCCATCAGGATCTCAATGGCGATGGTGTAATCGGCATTGTTTCGACGACGATCGAGTCGCACGGATCAACGAGTCTGGCGCAGGTTGGAAATATCTATGACCTCAATCCTGTCGGCGGCGGTACCGGGCCGACGCTGAAGTATCAGGGGGCAGCGATCACAGCTGGCGAGTTTGTCGGCTGGTCGCCGATCGGCGCTGAGGCGACTTCAACCGGATATGACGTGGCTTGGAAGCTTGCTGGGGCGGACCAATATACGGTCTGGGCTACCGACGCCAACGGCAATGACACCGTCAAATTGGTAGATTCCGTCTCTGGAAGCAGCACGGCGCTGGAATCGCTGGAGACGACCTTCCAGCAGGATCTCAATGGCGACGGCACGACAGGGATTCCCGCGAATCAATCTAGCGTATATCCCGTGCAATCGTTCGCGCCTGCGGCACTGACAGGCGAGCCGCTCAGTGGCAGCTCCTTCTTTTTCCGCGCCGAGCCTGTTGTGAATACCATCGATGCCGACCTGTTGGGATTCATTGGTTCAGTTCCCAGAGGCAGTCAGCCGTCGGCATTTTCGGAGATTGCCGCTTTGGATGCGCCATCGCCGGCGGACCACCTGGGGCATGAGTTCTTCGGCGGCCTTGGCGATCTGAGTACGGCGGCGAACATCAAGGTCGCCGATCTACATTCGAGCGCGACACTTATCCACTGAGTCGAAGAGCGGATTGCTTTGGCTGAAACCCGCCGGTACGATCATACACGCCAAAATCCGCCGAACCGACCCTAGGGCATGGGCGAACCGCGAATGTTGCGCTACAAGCATTTCCCATGATGGCACACGACCGATCGAAAAAGCACCGGATCGTCGTTTTTGGCATCGGCGAAATCGCCGAGCTAGCGGACTTCTACTTCACGCATGATTCCGAATACGAAGTGGTAGCGTTTACCGTCGACAGTGCGTTCCTCAAACAGACGGAATTTCGCGGGCGTCCAGTGGTGGCATTCGAGCGGGTCGACGAGGAATTCGCGCCCCAGGAGTTCGGGTTTTTCGTCGCCGTAAGCTACGCACGGATCAACGCAGTACGCGCCGAGAAGGTCGCTGCCGCGCGTGCCAAGGGATATCGGCTGGTCTCCTATTTGAGCAGCCGCGCTACGGTATTTCCTGATTTTCAACTCAGAGAGAACTGCCTCATTCTCGAAAACAACACCATCCAGCCCTTCGCAACTGTGGGTGCGAACGCCACGCTATGGAGCGGCAATCACATCGGTCACCATTCCAGGATCGAAGATGATGTCTTTCTCGCATCGCACGTTGTGGTATCCGGCGGAGTAACGATTGGGCAGGGGAGCTTCGTCGGGGTGAACGTCACGATCCGTGATCACGTTACGATCGGGAAGAAGTGTGTGCTCGGCGCCGGCGCGCTCGTCCTGGAAGATCAGCCGGACCTTGCGGTGGTGGCGCCGCGCGGATCCGAGCGATCACCGGTACCGAGCACTCGTCTCCGAAGCCTGTGAGAGCGGGATGCCCTGGAAGCGCCTTGGTCGTGTTTTTGCACCTGATGGCCAACATGCCTTCGCGCGCAGCCACGCCGCGCTGCCGGTGCCCATGCATCTCGACGGGGATATTTTCCGCGTGTTCTACAGTTCGCGAGATATCGAGAGGCGGTCATACGTCGGATGGGTCGACGTCGAGGTATCGGAAACGCCGCGTGTTATGCAGGTGGCGCGCCAACCTGCGTTGTCGCCGGGTGAAGACGGCACCTTCGACGACAGTGGAGTCGGAATTGGCTGCATCACGGCAACCGATGACGGCTTTGCGCTATACTACATGGGATGGAATTTGGGCGTTCGCTCGCCGTGGCGCAACGCGATCGGTCTGGCGCGATCGCGAACACTGCAAACGCCGTTCGAGCGATTTTCGCCGGGACCTATCCTCGATCGGTCGCCCGAAGACCCTTACACGCTGTCATATCCTTGCGTATTGCGATTGGCTCCCAGAGATTGGCGGATGTGGTACGGTTCAAACCTGAGGCCAGCGGTCGGGAATGCTGATATGCAGCATGTGATCAAGATGGCCCGATCGAACGATGGCATTCGTTGGACGTGTGACGGTGCAACCAGCCTCGGATTCGCGAACAACGATGAATATGCGCTGGCCCGGCCAAGCGTTGTCAGATGCGGCGACAGATTGTTGATGTGCTTTGCTTGTCGCGGGGACCATTATCGCGTCGGAGCCGCATCAAGCAGCGATGGAATAAATTGGACCCGTCTCGATGCAGTTCTCGGACTTCTCCCCTCTTCCAGCGATTGGGACGAGGAAATGACATGTTATCCGGCGCTGTTCTGGCATCGCGACCGGTTATGGCTCGCCTACAACGGCAATGCATATGGTGCGACCGGATTCGGTCTTGCGGTGTGGGACGGCGCCTTGCCGATTTAAACGCCCGCTGGTCGGGCCTATTCGATCGGTGGTGCAGAATGTCGGATCAGGACCGTAAATTCGTAAAGGCCATAGTCCTGCAGGAGGGCAACAGAACGGCCATAGCGCGAGAGGCAGTGCGCTAAGGTTTCTACGGGATCGGCATAATACAGGTTCGGCCGGCGGCGATCTGCATCGCTCGACAGACTCAACACGTTGAAAGCAAAACCCCGCCGCCCGCATTTTGCGAGCAGATCGATGGTGTGGTGCACATAGCGTGTCCAGTCATCCCTTGCGAAGTCGCCCCTGACGTTGAAAACGCCGCTGGCAATCGCGAAGTCTGCGGTTTCCGTGGGGACGGCTCCGATCCTCCATTCGTTGTCAGTGGTCTCGCCATAGAGTTCGCGCGCTTTTTCGATCATGGTTGGCGCGATGTCGTAACCAACGAAGCGGCCGTGATGGCCGTTGGCGCGGAGGAACCCAAGAAAATCTCCGAAACCGCAGCCGAGGTCCATCACGCTCGCGGCCGGATCTCCGTCGAGCAGGCGAAGAAACTGGCGGTGCCGCAGTTGATGTGAATCAACTCCGTTCCAATCGACGCCCTGCGGCGTCGCTCCGTACACCTTGAGCTTTGAAGCATAATAGGACGCAACTTCCGGCAAAATCCTGGACTGAACGATGTCGTTCATCAACGAAAGCTCTCGTCTGGGCTGGACGTCGGGGTTCGGGGCTCGATGATATTGTCAGGCGGATCGCGCGTGACGTCCGTCTTGTGGACTCGGCGTATGACAGTGTACGGCCGCCGCTTCGTCTCCGCCATAATATTGGAGATATAGATGCCGAGTATTCCGAGAATGAGGGTGATGAAACCGCCCAGAAACCAGATCGAGATGATTTCCGAGGTGAAGCCGTTCACGCCGATGCCCGAGGTGAAATACCGGGCGAGGTAATAGAGGATCACGACAACGGAGAGGCCAAAAATCGCGATGCCGGCAAACAAAATAAGATAGAGCAATCGCGTGGACGTCGTAGTCACATGTTTGACCGCCATTTCGATCCGTCGCCAGGTCGAATAGGTTGACGGGGAAAGGGATAGTTTACCGACGGTCAACGGCTGCTGTCGAAATCCCGTGATGTCCCACAGGTGAGCTATCAGGAAGTCGCGATCGCGGTGTCGTACCAGCGCGCGAACATACGCGCGCGTCATCAACCGCGACGTGACGAGATTGCGGGGGAGGGGATGATCGCTCAGCGCGGCGACCAAGGTGAAGAAGGCCGCGCCCGTAAAGCGCTCGATTAGCCCTCCGCGTCGGCTTTGCTGTACGCCGTAGACGACGTCGCAATCGCCTTTCGCGAAGCGTTGGTAGAATAGCTTGATATCCTCGGGCTTCTCTTCGAGGTCACTGTCGATAAGAAATACCAATTCTCCGTTGGCGTAACCGAGGCCGGTCATCATCGCTTTGTGGTGGCCAAAATTGCGAGCCAGATCGACAATGACGACGCGCGGATCCTTGCGTTGCAACTCCAACGCAACGTCGAGGCTGTGGTCGGGAGAGCCATCATTCACGATGATTAGCTCGATGTCAGGGAAAAGCTCCCCTGCGGTTTTCATCGTCCGATGATAGAACTCTTCGATCGTCGAAGCCGACCGGTACAACGTTGTCACGACGGAGATTTTCACGATTCTCTCTTGCGGATCGCCAGACATTAGAAGTTCCAGTAGCGTGCGGCGGCTGGCTCGGTCCGGGCCGGATTGTCTGGCACAGGCTCCGTCGCGTTCCGCGGCTTCGTCGCATTGCAACGTCCGCGAGTTGGATTAAAAATCGCACAAATCGGTTGAACCGGTTTGTTGCCGAGGGGACATACTCTCAGGGAGGGGGCGCCTACTGCTTGCATGCTCAGATTTCCGTAAGACCCCACGATTGGCCACATCTTTAGTTGCTCTGTGTGGCGGGATACTGCAAATAGCGTAACTTAGAAAGTGCACGACCTTGGATGACCGGTACGCGTTCGGTAGTGCGGCGCGTGGATTTCTAGTCGTTGTTTCTTCTCTCATTTTTCTCGCTTTTTCTGCCAGAAAACTCAATTAGGACAAGGAGGTAGGTCATGTATCGGTTTCGTTCACTTGCTCTTTTGGTTGGATTGTTGCTTCCCGCAGTCTTATCGGCTCCTGCCCATGCCCAAGCGACCAGGACGTGGGTTTCGGGTGTCGGCGATGACGTCAACCCGTGCAGCCGCACCGCACCCTGCAAGACGTTTGCCGGTGCCATTTCGAAGACGGCGGCGGGCGGTGAAATAAACTGCCTCGATCCGGGCGGTTTTGGTGGCGTCACGATCACCAAGGCGATGACCCTCAACTGCACAGCGACCCTTGGTTCGATTCTTGTGGCCGGCACGCCGGGCGTCACGATCAATGCTGGTGCAACCGACCGGGTCACTTTACGCGGAATCCAGATCCAGGGACTCAATCAGACTCCGGCGCCCGGAACCATCGGCGTTCGAATCATTGGTGCAGCTGTGGTCTCGATTGAAGACTGTGTGATCACCGCGTTTGGGCAGCAGGGAGTTTCCGATGCGCGAACAGCCGGTAACACCAAGCTTCTCATCAGGAACACCATTATCAGTAACAACACATCGACCGGTGTTGCCGGTGTCGCAACAGGCCCCAACAACATCGAGCTTGAGAACGTGAGCTTGATCAACAACCTCTTCGGTGTTGCTGCAGGCACCGGCAACAATATTGTGGCCAAGCGGTCGGTCTTCTCCGGCAACACGAGCGCAGGGGTCGAGGCCGATTCGGGAGGGTCTGTCAGCGTCGACGACAGCGCGATCAGTGGCAACACGACGGGTATCCTGGGCACCGGCAATCTCCGCGTGTCGAACTCCGATATCGTCTTCAATGGAACTGCGTTCGGAGGGGCTTCTGTGACGTACGGGAACAACAGGGTCGTTGGTACGCTCGGAACAACTCCGACGCCCGCGAGTCAGCAGTAAGGCATTTAGGTTCTTTCCCAATCCTGCGAGCAAGTGATCCTGAAGCCTCGGGCCCCTTCGGCCCGAGGCCTATTATTTCGCGCGAAGATTGTCGTCGGCTTGGTCCCCGGCAAGCCTCCTCAGGTATTGCGGCGCTTCCGGACCGGTGTTGAACAGCAGATCCAGCACCGTGACCGCATGTTCGAAGCCGCCGTGAAGCTGCGGGTACTCGTGATACCCCTCGTAGCTCATCCATTCCGCCGTGATCCCGGCATCGGCGAACATTGCCTCATCGAAGTACCCTCGCGCAGAGGGACCGCTAAGATAGCGGTTTGCGCCGGCCGCGCGAGCGATTCCCAATAGCCGTTCAGTCTTTGTGCCTTCCACCGGATAAATCGTATCGACGACAATACGGGTTCTGAATCCGAAAAGCGTCGCGATATTGCGAAGGAAGATCGCGTTGACGTCGGTCAACCGCGATTGCTGGTCAGCAGCCTCGTACCAGCTCCTTACCAGGGGCGCGAACTGCTCGAAGAATGTCGCGTGCTTGTAGGCATGCTCGATCGCGTGCCAGTGCTTGTCAGCCCACTTCTTTTCGATCTCGACCTCATTGATCGGCTGTTCGAACCGTCCCTTGGTGATCACCGGGATGGTGAGCCATTGGGGGCCGTTAGCGGTCTTGATCAGGTTGCGGTTATGCCAATGCCGCTTTGCGTACTGCACGCTGTCGAATATCACGTATTCGTCGCATTGCCCGATCAGGTCGAAAAAACCCTTCCAGGGAATGTAGCAGGATTGGATGATGCAAACGCGCACGTGTGACTTACCGGGAAATTGATGACGCTGATCGCTGCTGGCCAGCAATCCTTTCGATGCTTATAATCATCCGATGGTCAAATTACCAAATATCCCGATCATTTTCGACTGTTGCGCTCGTTCATCATGACCGCTTCAGTTCGCCCCCGGCGGCGGTGTCTTGCCTGCGCGGCCGGAGAGGATCTGCCTGCGAACGAGCCTGTTTGGCCCCTCGGTTGGCAATGTCGAGCCTGCGGGCACCAAGTTGCCGAGCAGGACGGGATTCCGACTTTTGCGCCGGAGCTTGCCGACACGATCAGCGGTATGGATCCCAAAAATTTCGAGATGCTTTCCAAGGTCGAGGCCGAGCATTTCTGGTTTGTCGCGCGCAATGAGCTCATTGTTGGCCTTATCGACAAGTTTTTTCCTGACGCGCGACGCTTTCTCGAGATTGGCTGCGGCAACGGAGCCGTACTGAGCGCTGTGGCTCGATCGCGAGACTGGGAGCGTCTGGTCGGCTCCGAATTGCACCCGTCGGGGCTGGCCTATGCGCGGCAGCGCATGCCGACCGGCGTCGAGTTCGTCCAGATGGATGCGCGCAACATCCCAGCCGTCGGCGTATTCGATCTCACCGGCGCCTTCGATGTGATCGAGCATATCGCCGACGACGAGGGCGTGCTGCGCGGGATGCGTGCCGCGACGCGTACCGGAGGCGGCATTATCATCGCCGTGCCCCAGCATCCCTGGCTGTGGAGCCACGCGGATGACATCGCCTATCACCAGCGGCGCTACCGCCGCGGAGAACTGGAAGCCAAGCTTCGCCACAACGGCTTCGAGGTGCTGTTCTCGACATCCTACACCTCCGTCCTGCTGCCGTTGATGATCGTGAGCCGTCTCAAGAGCCGCGGCAAGGGTGGCAACGACGACATCGAGCGGGAGTTCACGCTGGACCCGCGGATCAATGGTCCGTTGACCGCCGTCCTTCGCGCCGAGGTTCGTCTGACCCTGGCTGGATGGCGATGGCCGGCCGGCGGCAGCCGCGTCGTGGTTGCCCGCGCGGTGTGAGCCCAACCGGATTGAGCGAAGAAGCGGTCGTGAGGGTGGGACGGGGGACATCTATACACTGATTTGCGATTTCGATAAACCGAAATATTTTTGCCGCGGGCTCTTGCCATGTCGGGCAAATCGGCGCTAACGGCCCGGCCGCTCGGTGCAGGCAGCGCTGCGGTTCTGATTCCAATCAGAGCCGAAAATGCTCTAGCTAGAGCGTTTTCGAGCCAACGGGTCGCGCGAATGCGCACCCGATGACAGGCTCCGTGGATACCGGTTCGCGTGAAGAAAACGCATCAAAACAAGAATCTAGAGCTCCGTTCCGATTCCATCGGAACGGAAATCGCTCTAGTGTCCGCGCCAGAGCCACGCGATGGGATTGATGATGACCCGCCTTGAGGATTTGAGCCGAATGAGACGCAGCCTGCCGTCACAGCTTGCTGTCATCGCCGCCGCGATGGCCCTTCTCACAGTCACGACCGGCAGCGCACCGGCGCAATCGCTGAGCCAGGGCGTCTCAGCCGTCAATCGCCAGGACTATCAGCGGGCGTCGCGGATCTTCATTCCGCTGGCCGAACACGGCAATGCTTCGGCGCAGGCCTATCTCGGCTTCCTGTTCGAGACCGGTCGCGGCGTGCCGCAGAACTACACGGAAGCCGCGATGTGGTATCGCCGTGCCGCGGAGCAGGGCGACAGCCTGGCGCAATACTCGCTCGGGCTGCTCTACGACCGCGGCCAGGGCGTGCCGCGCGACATCGTGGAAGCCGGCAAATGGCTCAATTTGTCGACCGCGGCCGCACCGCCCAGGGCGCGCGAGGCGCGGCAACGCATCCGCGACGCCGTCACCGGCAAGATGTCCCGTGGCGAGATCGCGCAGGCGCGGCAGCGGGCGTTGGAATGGGCGCCCACCCGGGAGCGATGAGATAATACAGTCGCTTTGAACGAATCAAGAAGTCCGGTTGACTATGACGCCCAAATATCGTGCCGATATTGATGGTCTTCGTGCCGTTGCCGTCGTGCTGGTGGTCGCGTTCCATGCGTTTCCCGACGTCGTACGCGGCGGATTCATCGGCGTCGACGTTTTCTTTGTAATCAGCGGTTATCTGATCACCGGCATCATCCTAGCGGATCTGGAGGCATCCAAGTTTACCTTCCGCGGCTTCTACACGCGGCGAGCGCGCCGGATCGTTCCGGCGCTCGCCCTCGTCATCGCGGCCACATTGGTCATTGGATGGTCGCAGCTTCTGCCGACGACCTATCAAGGCCTGGCGCGGCACGCGTTCGCCGGCGCGCTGTTTTTTCCGAACTTCCTGTCGTGGAGCGAGGTTGGATATTTTGACGGAGCGGCGGAGACCAAGCCCTTGCTGCACCTCTGGTCGCTCGGCGTCGAGGAACAATTCTATCTGGTCTGGCCGCTGTTCCTGCTGCTGCTCAAGCGGCTGTCGATCCGGCTCGTCCCGATTCTCTCAGTCGTCGTGGTGGCATAGCTTATCATCCCACCGAGGCCTTTTATGCGCCCTGGTCGCGACTGTGGGAGCTCGGAATAGGGGGAGTCCTCGCGTGCCGCCCTCAGAACGTGACGAGCCGCAACCCAATCTCTTATATCGGAATTGCACTCATTGTTGGAGGTGCGCTGGTCTTGACAAAGGCTAGTCCTTTTCCGGGCGCACTTGCGCTTTTCCCCGTCATTGGAACCGTGCTTGTTATCGTCTTCGGTTCGGACCTGCTTGGCCGGAAGGGCCCCGAATTCGTCGGGCTGATCAGTTACCCGCTTTATCTCTGGCACTGGCCTCTTCTTTCGTTCGCGGCGACTGCAGGCGCGACGTCGCTGGCGACAAGGGCGGCCGTGGTTGTGGCGAGCTTTGCGCTGGCAACACTGACGATGATCCTCGTTGAGCGTCCTGTCCGGTTCGGGTCCCTGCGGAAATGGGGGGGGCCGCTGGCGGTCACCGCGATGACCCTCGTCGTCGGTCTGTCGGGCATAATCTGGCGAAGCGGCGGACTGCTTTGGCGATATCCTGACGAAATCCAGAAGGTGCTTACGACCCTGCGATACGACGGCGCGTCAAATGCAAGAGTGTCGAAGTGCTGGCTGGACACGGAAGGGAAGTTTGCAGACTACAGCGCCGAATGCAACCGGGGCGCTACGCTGATCTGGGGCGATTCATATGCCGGCCGGCTCTATGCGGGGCTCAAGCGGGACGGCATCGACATCGCGCAATTCACGCGGGATTCCTGCCCTCCGTCCACGATCGGCAGCTACGAGAATTGCGAGAATAGCAACCTCGCCGTGCTTCGAAAGATAGCCGAGCTGAAGCCGAAAACAGTGATTCTGTTCGCGAGTTGGGCCAGCTACAGGAACTATCAACAGGACAACGTGCAAGACGAAGGGCTCGTGGCTGTGCTAAAGGAGCTCAAACAGCACGTCGATGATGTCGTCGTTGTCGGGCAGGCTCCAAACTGGGCGCCCGACCTTCCCACCGAAGTCTACGGCTTCTGGCATTCGACCGGCAGGCTTAGTGACCGATTGCCGCCGAAGCCGTTACCCTATGACAAGATCAACCAGGCGCTCGCCGGCATGTCGGCCAACACGCACGTGCGCTCCGTTTCACCGTTTATCGCGCTTTGCAATCAACAAGGCTGTCTCACGCACAGTCCGAAATCTCAAGCGGAATTGCTGTCGTGGGATTCCGGCCACCTGACGGCCGCGGGCGCGAGGCTAGTGGGAGCACTCTTACAGTTGGATTGAGTTCACACGGCCGTAATCCGGCTAGCCAAGGATGGCTTCCGCCAGCCAGCCGAACCAGATCGCCGGCGCCAGGAACAGGCCGAAGGGCAGGAAGGCGTTCGATCGCAGCGGCCGCTTCAGCAGCACGCCATTGGCGACATAGGCCGCCAGCGCAGCCAACGTTGCGGCCTCAACCACGGCAAACACGGTGACCAGACCGAGCCAGGCGCCGGCAACGGCGGCGAGCTTGATATCGCCGAGCCCGAGCCCGTCGCGGCCGCGCCAGGCGCGGTAGCCGGCCATCAGCGCCAGGAACGGCAATGCGATCGCAAGCGCCCGGCCGGCTGCCCAGAGCAGGGTGTACCAGCCGGCGTCCGGACCCACGGTCGCGGCTCTGAGCAGCGCCAGCGCGGCTGCGGCACCCGCCAGCTCGTTCGGAATGATATAGCGTCGTGCATCGGTGGCGGCGATCGCCAGCATCAGGGCCCCGAGCAACGCGCCCAGCACGCCATCCGGGCCGGGCACGGTCAGCAAGCTGGCCGCTACGACGGCAACCAGGACAATGGCGAGACCGAATTGGCGGAGTGGCTCCATTGTCACCGGATCAGGCACGGCCACAAACTAGCGCGCTGGCACCCCGGGCGGGGTGGTCACGACGACGGGATTGCTGGTCCCGACCAGCCGGCTGTTCATCTTGCTGCGCATCTCCTCGGCGATCACATGCGCATCGACCGCGTCGCGCACCAGCGTCGGGCGGATGAACAGGATCAACTCGGTACGCGTCCGCGAGGTGACCTGGTGGGAGAACGCATCGCCCACGCCGGGGATCGAATCCAACCCCGGAATGCCCTGGCGCTGCTTGTTCTCGGTCTCGGTGATCAGGCCGGCCAGCAGCACGGTCTGGCCGCTGGTGACGGCGATCGAGCTCTTGACGCGGCGCTGCGCGATGGTCGGCGTCAGGCCGCCGGCGCCGGCGGAGGAG
Source organism: Bradyrhizobium sp. LTSPM299 (assembly GCF_000938235.1). Lineage (NCBI taxonomy): Bacteria > Pseudomonadati > Pseudomonadota > Alphaproteobacteria > Hyphomicrobiales > Nitrobacteraceae > Bradyrhizobium > Bradyrhizobium sp. LTSPM299. The sequence goes on along the minus strand of NZ_JYMU01000081.1, from coordinate 130,802 downwards.
ACGCTGGAGATCTCCTGTTCGACGTCGAGCACGATGTGGCCGTTGGCGTTGGCGCGCGGCAGCACACGCAGGATGATGCCGGTGTTCTTGTAGTCGATGGTGTTGACCACGGTGTTGTTGGCGGTCAGCACGGTGGCGGTGCCGGTCGAGTAAGGCACCTGGTCGCCGACCTGCAGCGTCGCCGCCTGGTTGTCGAGCACGACCAGCGACGGATTGGACAGCACCTTGACGTCGGTGACGTTATGCAGCGCGTCGAGGATGACGCGCGGCGAGTTCTCCGAACCGATCAGGAAATTGAAGCCGGGCAAAGCGCGGTTCAGCAGCGCGTTGGCGGCGGCGTTCACGGCGTTGCTCGGCGGCTCGGTGGTGTTGGTCGAGCCGGCGCCGGTCGAAACCGTGTTGGAGATCGAGCCTTTCTGGCTCGCCAGGAAGAACTGCACGCCGTAGTTCAGCTGATTGTTCAGCGTCACTTCGGCGATCGTCGCCTCGATCGCGATCTGGCGCTGCGGCCGGTCGATCTGGCGGATGGTCTGTTCGATGACGCGCTGCGAGTCGCCACTGGCGTAGACCAGCACAGCATTGTTGGTGATGTCGGCGGTGAGGCGGACATTGGGCAGGAAGCTGCTGTTGCTCGCCTTGTTGCCTTGCGCTCCGAGATTGCCCGACAGCTGGTCCGTGCCTGTCGCGGAGGGGGCGGCGCGCGCGTTCAGCGGTGCGCCGCCGGCGCCAGTGACCTGCGTCGCCGCCCCGGACGCCGCGGTCGGCATCGCGCTGAGCGCGGCGACTGGGTTGCTGCCCGACGAGGACGTCGTCACGCCCGAGCCCGGCGCGATCTGGCTGGTGCCGTTGTCGAGGGACGAGGTGCCGCTGGAGGGGGCGATCAGCATGTCGTTGAGCAACGCCACTACCGTCTTCGCGTTGCCGTAACGCAGCGGATAGGATTTCAGATTCACCGCCTCGGTGTCGGAGCGGTCGAGCCGTGCGATCCAGGTGGCGGCGCGTTTGAGATAGTCGGGCTTCTGGCTCACCACGAGAATGGCGTTGAGGCGGTTGATCGCCTGGAACTTGACGACATTGGCGCTCAGCCCGCCCTCGCCGGAATCCATCAGCTTCTCGAGCTCTGTTATCAGCGGCTCTGGCGATGAATTGTGGACCGGGAAGATACCGGCCGATTGTCCGCGCATCCAGTCGGCGTCGAAGCTCAGGATGGTGTCGATCGTCGCCGCGCGATCGGATCCGCTGCCGGTGACGATCAGCGTGTTGCGCCCGTTGTCGGGCCGCAGCGTGGTGGCCTTCGCGCCGAAGCCGTCGAGCAGCTTGAAGATCGTCTGGGCCGAGACGTAGCGCAGCGGCACCACGCTGATGCCTTGTCCGGCCTCGGCGGTGTCGTTGCGGTCGATGCTGCCGGGGCCTGCTTCCGCCGCGGGCAACAGCCGATAGCTGCCACCGCGGTCGCGCACCAGGGCGACGCCCGACATCCGCAGCGCATTCTCGAGAACGTAGATCGCGTCCGCTTTCGGCACCGGCCGGACCGAGGCCAGCGTCACAGTGCCCTGCACGCGCGGGTCGATCGTGTAGCCGACGTTCAATACGTCACCAAGGATGACCTTTGCGACGGACGCGACCGGCGCGTTCTCGAAATTGAGATCGTAGCCGTTGCCGCCGCCATCGCGATCGGCGATTGCGCCGCCGGTGGGTGTCGTGCCGTCGCTGAGATAGATCGCCGGCCGTGACGCGTCCTGCTGCCGCAAGCCGCCCGCGCCCGTATCCGTGGTTTGACGGGGCAACAGGTCGATCGAATTGACCTTCTCGGCGATGTCCTGCGGGCGGGGGTCTTTTGGGCTCTTCTCGACCGATTGGTCGGCGGTGACGATGCACGCGGTCAGCGCGAAGGCGGACAAAAATAGAACGAGCGTTCCAGCCAACCCTGAACGCAGGCGCGAAAGCGGGTGCACCACTTTGAACAAAATACGCCTACCGATACGCAGTTAAAACTGAAAGTAGGTCCGGTCCGCCACGGCCCGGACTTGCTAAATTTGCGCCACGATTATGTTTTTGCTACTAGAAGAGTCAAGCGCTAAGGCCCTGTTGCTACAGGCAATCGCTGTTGTATTCCAGTAACAAGGTTAGCGGTGGGAATTCGATGCGCGACCTGTCCGCAGAGACCTTCCGACAGCATCTCCTCGAAAAATACTCCCTGCCGCCGCGCGCACGCGCGCGTGCCCAGCATGCCGCCAATTCAACCCTGGCGCGTCCGTTGCGCGAATTGTGGGAAGCGACCGACCTGTCGGCCGCCGAATTCGCCGATGAGGTCTCCAACTATTTCGGCGTGGTGCGCCTGACCCTGCCGCAACTGCTCGCAGCAACGCCATGCCTTGACGGGTTCTCGCGCCGCTTCCTGCGGGAGTCCACGATCTTCCCGTTCCGCGCACCGAACGGCGGCTATCGCATCGCGGTCGCCGATCCCTCCGACACCGCCGCCATTCGCGCCGCCGAGATCGTGTTCGGCGAGCCGGTCGAGGTCGCCGTGGCATCGTTCGAGGATGTCACGACCGTGCTCGACCAGCGCATCGAGGCCGACGGCGCCGGCACTGAGGAGAGTGCGAAAGGATCGAGCCAGCAATCCGACGACGATATCGAAAGCCTGCGCGATCTCGCCAGCGGCGCGCCCGTGGTGCGCGCGCTCAACGATCTGCTCGAGCGTGCCGTCGAGCTGCGCGCCAGCGACATCCACATCGAGCCGTTCCGCACCGGTCTCGTGGTTCGCTTCCGCGTCGACGGCCTGCTGCGCGCGATCCCGTCGCCCTCGGGGATTCCGCCACAAGCCTTGATCTCGCGCGTGAAGATTCTCGCAGGGCTGAACATCGCCGAGCGCCGCCTGCCGCAGGACGGCGCGGCGCGCGTCCGCGTCAGCCGCGCCGAACTCGACGTTCGCGTCGCGACGATGCCGACGCAGGCCGGCGAAAGTGCTGTGATCCGCCTGCTGCCGCGCGACCGCGGCCTGCTCGAGATGAGCAAGCTCGGGCTGGCTTCGCGCGACGAGAAGACCATGTCGCAGCTATTGGCGCTGCCGCACGGCATGATCGTGGTGACGGGCCCGACCGGCAGCGGCAAGACCACGACGCTGGCCACCATGCTGTCGATCCTCAACGAGCCGACGCGCAAGATCCTGACCATCGAGGACCCCGTCGAATACGAGATTCCGGGCATCAACCAGTCGCAGGTGAAGCCGGCGATCGGGCTGACCTTTGCCTCGGCGATGCGCTCCTTTGTCCGCCAGGACCCCGATGTGATCATGGTCGGCGAAATCCGCGACGCCGAGACCGCGCATATCGCGATCCACGCGGCGCTGACCGGCCATCTTGTTCTGACCACGCTGCACACCGAGACCGCGGCGGCCGCGGTGCCGCGGCTGATCGATCTCGGCATCGAGGGCTTCCTGCTGAAGTCGACGCTGCGCGCAGTGGTAGCGCAGCGGCTGGTGCGCGTGCTGTGCGACCGTTGCAAGGTGCCGCACACGCTATCGAGCACCGACATCGACAAGGACCCGCGCTTTGCCGTGATCGGCTTCAAGGCCGGCGAAGTGGTTCACGAGGCCGGTGGTTGCGAGCGCTGCGGCGGCACCGGCTATCGCGGCCGCAACGGCGTGTTCGAGATCCTCGAAATGACCGATGAAGTGCGCAGGCTGATCGGACCGCAGACCGATTCTCACTCGATCGACCAGGCTGCGATGGCCGGCGGCATGACCACGATGCTGGTGGATGCGGTCGCCAAGTGCCGCGCCGGCATGACCACCGTGCCCGAGGTATTCCGCGTCACGACGATCCGGTGATGTGATGCCGAGCTACCGCTATCGCGCAATGAACTCTGACGGCGAGCTGGTCTCCGGCGCGATCGCGGCGCCCGCCGCCGGTGACGTCGCGGCGAGGATCGAGCGGTTGGGTCTGGTGCTGGTCGACAATGTCACGCTGGAGGAGGGCAGCCCAGCGGGCCGCGCCTTCAGCCTGTTCAACCAGCCGAAACCGGAGGACGTCACGATCTTCACCCGCGATCTCGCGCTGCTGCTGCGCGCCGGCGCGCGGATCAATGACGGCCTCGAGCTGCTCGCGGCCGACCGCGATTTCGGCCGGCTGCGACCGGTGGTCGCCGACATCCGTTCCCGCGTTGTGGCCGGCGAGAGCCTTGCCGAGGCCATGGCGCGGCATCAGGGATTGTTTCCGCCGATGTATGTCGCGCTCATTCGCGTGGGCGAGGCGTCCGGCTCGCTCGACCGGGTGCTGGAGGTGCTGGCCGATGAACGCAGCCGCACCGAGACGCTGAAGCGCCGGCTCGGCGATGCCGTGCGCTATCCGCTGTTCGTGCTCGGCGCCGCCAGTTGCGTGCTGCTGTTCTTCCTGACCTTCGTGCTGCCGCAGTTCGCCAATGTGCTGCAGGATTTCGGCGCCAAGGTCGATCCGTTCGTGCTCGGGTTCCTCAACCTTTCGACCTTCCTGCGCGCCAATTCGGATGCGGTGCTGGCGATCCTTGCCGCCGTGATTGCGATCGGCTGGCTGTCGCTACGGCGGGAAGGCGTCCGCCGCAGCCTGATGACCGCGCTGACGCGGCTGCCGGCGATCCGCGAGGTGATGAAATATTACCGGACGTCGCTGTTTTGCCGTAACCTCGGGCTGCTGCTCGGCAGCGGCGTCCATTTGACGACGACCTTGCGCATCCTAGTCGACATGATGGCCTCGATCGGCTCGCCCACGGTGTGGATCGACGCCGCCGATCGGGTCCGGCATGGCGCCAAATTGTCGGATGCGATGGCCGATACCGAGGCGCTGCCGGCGATGGCCGTGCGGATGCTGCGGCTCGGTGACGAGACCGGGCAGTTGCCGATGCTGGCGGGCCGGGTCGCGGAGTTTTATGAGGCCAAGCTGCAGCGCACGCTGGATCGCGTGGTCGGCATCGCCGGTCCCGCGGCGATCATCGTGATCAGTTTCGTGGTCGGTGGATTGATTGTGTCCGTGATGACGGCGCTGATGTCGGTCAGCCAGCTGGTCGATTGAGGTTTGTTGATTGAGGTTGTTCGAGATGAAGATATTGCAGACATCCGTCACGAGGCCGGCGCGACGCCGGCGCAACGGCGAGGCCGGCTTCACGCTGGTCGAGATCCTCGTCGTCATCACCATTATCGGCCTGATCATGGCGCTGGTCGGGCCGCGGGTGCTCAACTATCTCAGCGAGTCCAAGGCCAAGGCGGCGAAGATCCAGATCGAGAGCTTTTCCAGCGCGCTCGATCTCTATTATCTCGACCTCGGCCGCTATCCGAACAGCAATGAGGGACTGACCGCATTGGCGCGCAGCAACAACGCGGCCGGTTGGAACGGCCCCTATCTGCGCGGCGGCGTCGTGCCCAACGATCCCTGGGGCCACGGCTACATCTATCGCTCACCGGGCGAGCGCGGACCCTATGACATCATCTCGCTCGGTTCCGACGGCCAGGAGGGCGGCAGTGGCACGGCAGCCGACATCATCAGCGGCACACGCTGACCGAGCGCGAGGCGAGGCGGGTTTCGCGCTGATCGAAATCCTCTGCGTGCTCGCGATCATCGGCCTGCTTGCGGCCATCATCCTGCCGGCGATCCCGCGCGCCACCTCGCGGGCGCGGCTGGAAAGCTATGCGGTCGCGACCGCGGCGCTGCTCAAGGCCGACCGCAGCGCGGCATTGCGCCGGCACGTCCAGATCGCGACGCTGGTCGATGCCGAGGCGCGCGCGATCCGCTCCGGGGCCACCGGCCGGATCGTCCGGTTGCCTGATGATGTCACCATCAACACCGCGCTGGCGTCGCGCTGCGCGGACCGTAGCGCCGGCCGCTCGATCGATTTCTTTCCGTCAGGCATGTCCTGCGGTGGGGCGATCGCGCTGGCACGGCCCGGCATCGGCTACGAGGTCCGCGTCAACTGGCTGACCGGGGGGGTCGACATTGTCGTGCAGCCGCAAAAGATCCTCTAACGGCGAGCGGGGCTTTACGCTGATCGAGGCGCTGGTGGCGCTGGCGATCATCGCGGCTGTGCTGGGCTCGATCGGTGGCGTGATCGCCACCACGGTGCAGGGCACCCGCGCGATCGACCAGAAGCTGGCGCTGAGCGGCGCCGCCGAAACCGTGCTGGCCGGACTCCCGGCGCGCAACGCGCTGAAGGTGGGAAGGCAGTCCGGCGCGCTGGCCGGGCATCGCTGGCGCATCGACGTCGCGCCGATCAATGCCGCGGCCGCCGATGCTCCGTCGAGCCGCTTCGTGCCGCTCGCGGTCAACATGCGGATGCAGGGGCCAGGCGGGGCGCAGATCCAGGTCACGACCGTGCGGCTGGTGCCGAAGGCCGCCGAATGAGACCGCGGCGGTCATTGCGTAGATATCGGCGTAATTTTTGGCGCGATGAGGCCGGCTTCACGCTGCTCGAGGTGTTGCTGGCGACGCTGTTGATGACGGTGATCCTCGCCGCGCTTGCCACCGTCACGGCGCAATGGCTGCCGAACTGGAACCGCGGCATCATCAGGGTGCAGCGCGCCGAGCGGCTGGCGATCGGGCTGGAGCGGGCGCTCGCCGATCTCTCGGTCGCCGAGATGGTACCGATGAGCGGGGATGGCAAGCGGCCGCTGTTCGAGGGCTCCGAGCTCTCCGTCACCTTCGTGCGCACGGCGGTCGGGCCCAATACCCGTCCCGGCCTCGAGATCATTCGCTTAATGGAGAAGGCCGACGCCCAGGGGCTGGCGCTGGTGCGTGAGCGCGCGCCGTTCAGCCCGATGCCGGCGGATGCGCAGATTCGGTTTGCCGATCAGGTGGTGCTGATCCGCGCGCCGTTCCGCGTGACCTTCGCCTATGCCGGGCCCGACCAGGTCTGGCAGCCGAGCTGGCGCGACCAGGTTCAGTTGCCGAGCATGGTCCGCGTCTCCGTGCGCGATACCGGCACCGGGCAGGTGCTGGCGGTCTCGAGCGCCGCGATTGTGCATGTCAATGCGCCGGCGGAATGCGCGCGCGCGAAGAACGCCGTGGCCTGTCTCGCGGCGCGGAGCAATCCGGCTGTCGACAAGAAGGAGGAGCAGCTTTGACCGCCGCGCCCCACGATAGCGTGCGAGGCCAAGGATCGGAGCATGGATCGGAGCGTGGCTTCATCGTGATCGCGGTGCTATGGATCCTTGCCGCGCTCGCGGCGCTGGTGCTGGTCTATCTCACCTACGTTACCAACACCGCCGTGGTCGTGGCCGGCAGCACCGACCGGATCCAGGTCGAGGCGATGGTCACCGCCGGCGTCGAGCTGACCGCGCTGAAATTGTCTGCTTACAGCAATGTCGCGCGCCCGAGCAGCGGAACTTTCAACGCCCGGGTCGGCCCCGGCCGGGTGTTCGTGACCTTCCGTTCTGAGGCGGCGCGGATCGACCTCAATGTCGCGTCGAAGCGGCTGTTGTCGGGCCTGATCGCGGGGCTCGGCGTCAGCCCGTCCGATGCGGCCAGCTATGCCGACCGCATCCTGGCCTGGCGGGCGCCGACCGAGCTCGGCGACAGCGATCCCGAGACGGCGTTCTACAAGACCTCGGGCGTTGCCTATTTGCCGCGGCACGCGCCGTTTCCGGCACCGGAGGAGCTGTGGCTGGTCTACGGGATTCCGCGTGCGGTGATCGAACGCATGCTGCCGTTCGTGACTGTGTTCAGCAACCTGCCGCAGGTCAACGTGCTCGACGCCGCGCCGCAGGTGCTGGCCGCGCTACCGAACATGACGCCGGAGACGCTGCAGGCGGTGCTGTCGCAGCGCGCCGACCCCACGGTTGATCCGCGCGCTTTGATCGGCACCAGCGGCGGCGAGGGGGCGACGATCGCCGCATCCACGGCCTACCGCGTCACCGTCGATGCCGAGTTCGGTGACGGCAGGCGCCGCGGCAGCGAGGTGGTGATCCTGCTTCTCGACAGCGGCGACGAGCCCTATCGTGTATTGTCGTGGCGCAACAATTCCGACGGCAGCACGGCGCCGCAGAGGGCCTCTTCGAGATGACCATGTTTTCGACCATCGGCGCGACCGTGAGCGCCTGGACCGGAAGCGTCGCGAACGCGATCATCGCCTGCGTCAATCGCATCGTCTCGCCGCGCGTGGTGCGTCTGGTCGAGGCCGACGACGGCGGCTTCGCAGTGCAGGTGACCGGCAAGATCGACAATCTTCCCTCGCACATCGCGTATGCCGACGGCGCGCTGACGGCGCCCAATCTCGCAGCCCTGTTCCGCGGCAGAAGGGTCGAGATCATCCTGCAGCCGAAGCGTTTCCTGTTCCGGCCGCTGGAATTGCCGGCACGGGCGGCCGACTTCATCGAAGGCATCGTGCGCGCGCAGATCGACCGGCTGACGCCGTGGAGTGCAGCTGAGGCGGTGTTCGGCTGCACCGCGCCGGTTGCCGGCGGCAGCGACACCATCTCTACCATGATCGCCGCCACCACGCGCAAGGTTGCGACTACCTACACGCAGGCCGTGGCTGCGTTCCATCCGTCGGCGGTCGCGGTCTGCACCGGCGTCGAAGGCCAGGCGAACCCCGTCAAGGTGTTCGAGCAGAGCGCGCGCGGCCATCTCGATGCGGCACGGCTGAGCCGGGTGCTGCAGCTGGTGCTCGGCGTTGTCGCCGTGGTCGCGGTCCTGGCGATCGGCGTGTCGGCCTATGTCGGAAGCAGCCTCGGCGCCCAGGAGGATGAGCTGGCGCGGCAGATCTCGACGCGGCGCGCGGCGATCCGCGCCGGGGGCGACGGCGGCGATCGCTCACCGGTCGCGGCGCTGGAACGGCGCAAATACGAGACGCCGGCGAGCGTGATCGTTCTGGAGACGCTGAGCCGGCTGCTGCCCGACCATACCTACGTCACCGAATTGCATCTCGCCGGCAACAAGCTGCAGATCTCGGGCATCACCACCGATGCGCCGTCGCTGATCCCGCTGATCGAGCAGTCGCAGCACTTCACCCGCGCGACTTTCTACGCGCCGACCACGCGCGCGCCGTCCGATCCCGGCGAGCGCTTCCACATCGAGGCCCGGGTCGAGCCCAAGAACAACATGGGCAACGCTGTCGGCAACACGGTGGCGCCATGAGCGCGGGCAACATCGTGACGCGCACGCTGGCGCAGTCGCCGCTGATCGCAGTGGTGCTCTATCTCGTCGTGCTCGGCGGGCTCGTGGCCGCAGGTGCGGTCGCGGTCGCCGACATCTTCGACCACCAGCGCGCGCTGGCGCAGACCTCGGACATGCTGGAACAAATGCGCGGGCGCAAGCCGCGCAGCCCGGCCGCGCTGTCGGCCGAGCATCCCGGCACGCCGTTCCTCGAAGGGCCGACGGTGACGGTTGCGGGGGCGGCGCTGCTGCAGCGGGTCGCGGCCGCGGTCGGCAATGTCGGCGGCACGGTGCAGTCCTCGCAGGTCGACGTGCTCGGCACCCAGGCCAAGGACGGCTACGTCGGCCTCGTCGTCAGCTGCGAGATGGAACAGCCGGCGCTGCAGAAGTTGTTGTACGACCTCGAGGTCGGCATGCCCTATTTGTTCGTCGATCAGCTCGACGTCCAGGTGCCGCAGACCACGGCCATCAGCGACACCAACAACGGCCGCATCCGCGTCGTGCTCGGCGTCTCCGGGCAGTGGCAGGGCAGTAAGTAGCGGACGCTCTACCAACTATACTTCGCGACGCCCTTGCCGGCGTAGCTTGTGACGTTGCCGGAGAACTCGCCTTCGAAGGTGGCGGCGAGCGAGAAGCCGCTCAGCCATTTCAGCTCGGCGCCGGCGCTGACCAGTGCGGCGTCCGGATTGGGGTGCGCGCCGTTGACCACAAAGCTCGCGCCCGGCAGCGACTGGAAGATCGCGGTCACCGAGTTGGCGTTGTCGTAGTCATGCGCCCAGGCGGCGCGGCCGCGCAGCGTCAGCATCGCGTCCTGCAACGCATAGGATTTGTCGGTGCGCAGGCCGAGCTCGGTGCGAGCAGCGGTCGTGGTCTGGCCCGCATAGTTCAGCGCGAACATCGGCGTACCGATGACAGCGGTTTCGGCGTAGGACGGCAGGTGGAAGCTGATCACTTGAGCTGCCGCATAGGGCGTGATGCCGACCAGCGGCATGGCAAAGCGGTAGCCGCCCTCGAACCGGGCCGAGAAGGTTTCAGCGCGGAAGCGGCCCTGAAGCTGGTCGAAGCCGGCGAGTGTCACGGTGCGGTTGGTGGTGACGTCGTGCCAGCCATAGGCCAGCGCCGCCGACAAATAGGCCGCGCCGATGTTGTGACGGCCGTACACGCCGGCCTGGAACAGGTCGGCCGAGCCGTTGCCGAGACCGTTCGCCAGCGAATAATTGGTGCCGCCGCCGCCGAGCGCGAAACCGATCAACGTGTCCGGCGAGAGCTTGTAGTCGGCGCCCGCAGCGACGCCCCAGACCTGCGACGTGGTGTCCTGCGAGCCGACCACCGCGTTGCCGTCGGTCTTGGCCGATCCGCCATAACCCGCCGCCCAGACGCTCCAGCGGTTGAGGGGCTGCTGTGCAAACAATGGAGCCTTGGTCGCCATCGCGTAGGCGTCGCGCTCGCTGGCCGTCGCCGGGCGCCGGTCGGCATAGGCGTCCCCATCGTCGGCAAAGTGCGAGGCACTGCCCGGTGCGGTAAAGCCTGCACCGCGGCCTGCGATCGTCGGATCGAGCAGCAGATTGAGGAACTGGCTGTCGGCATTGATCGAGGACTGGATCACACCGGTGCCGAGCTCACCCGAGGCGATCGTCAGCCCGGCCGCGTTCAGCGAGGCAAACGTCGCCGGAACCGAGCCGGTCGCGGTGAAGAAGCCCGTGATCGCGTTGGCGACGTTCTGCTGGTTGACGTTCAGGCCGCCCGGCGGATTGAACAACAGCTTGATGTTGAGATAGGCGTTGTTGGTGTCGTAGCTCAGCGACGTCTGCAGGTTCGCATTGTTGGACGTGACGGTTGGATCGAAGGTCCCGCTGACGCCGGCGGTTGCATTGAGGATGGTGTACTGCCGGTTGACGTAGCTACCAGGCAGGAACACCGCGCTCACCTTCGCGCTGCCAAGGCCAAGGTTGGCGGTGCCGGTCACATTGGTGCGGCCGGAATTGGCCGGCGAGACCTGGATCATGTAGCTCGAGGCGGCGGTGAAGGAGAGGTTGCCTTGCACCGTGAGCGGCCCGAACACACTGACGCCGGTCGAGCCCGGCGCCAGCGTGCCGCCCGCGATGGATGTGGTGCCGACGATGCCGGAGCCGGCCAGCGTGGCGCCAGTATTGACCGTCGTCAGGATCGAGCTCGCGATCGAGCCATCGACCACCAGCGTGCCGGCATTGACCGTGGTGTTGCCGGTGTAGGTGTTGATGCCTGACAGCACCTGCGTGCCGCCCGCGAGGACGAAGTTGCCGCCAGCGCCACCGTCGCCGATCACGCCGGCGAAATTCCCGTTCGCGTTGGTGATCGTCAGCGTGTTGTTGCCGAGATTGACCGAACCGGTCGCTCCCCCCGACAGCGACTTGATCAACGTGCCGCCGTTGGTGAGGCCCGAAATATCGAAGATGCCGTTGTTGATGACGCCGCTGGAGGTGGCAATGCTGCCGTTAAGGCCAAAGAGGGTAACGAGATCGAGTTCGCCGCCGGCTGCGATTGTCGTCGAGCCGGTATAGGTGTTGGTGCCGGCCAGCTGTTGTACCGCGCCATTGGCGATGACGAGATTGCCGCCCGCGCCGCCGCCGATGCCGCCATCCTGGATGACGCCCGCGAAGATGGCGCCACCCGTGATGGTTAGCGTCTTTGAACCAAGCGCGACCACACCAATGCCGAATGGCTCAAACAGGCCGAAGACCGATCCACCCGAGGTGGTCTGCGAAATGTCCAGGGTGCTGTTCAGGCCCCTCGGAACATAGAGAGAATTCGGGATCGAGCCATCGCCTTTCAGCGCCAGCGTCGCGTTGGCATCGACAAACGTGTTGCCGCTGAAGACGTTGAAGCCCGTCAGTGTTTGCGTCCCGCCGGCGATTTCGAGCCTGAAGGTGCCCTGGATCGAGCCTGCGAATTCGGTCGAACCGTTGGTGATCGTGAGATTCTCGCTGCCGAGGTTGACCAAGCCGGTTGCCGCGCCCGATAGCGACTTGATCGAGGTGCCGCCGTTGGTGAGGCCCGAAGTATCGAAGGTGCCGTTGACGGTGACGCTGCTGGAGCTCGAAATGCTGCCGGAGCTGGATAGCGCCAGCGTGCCACCATTGACGATGGTGGCGCCGGTATAGGTGTTGATGCCGGTCAGCGTCAGCGTACCGGTGCCGACCTTCGTCAACCCGCCGCCGGTGCCGGAGATCACGCCGTCGACCTGGGTGGAGAGATTGTTGCTGCCGGTGGTCAGCGTTTTCGCACCGAGAACATAGCTGCCGGCGCCTTCGATTGAGCCGGCGGTCATGCCGCCCGAGGTGAGGCCCGAGATGTTGAAGGTGCCGCCCGCATTGGTAATAAAGCGCGCGCTGCCGCCGGTGCTCGTGCCGCTAAAGGTCGTCGTGGCGCCGTTGTTGGTCGTGATGGTCGCGTTGCCCGCGGTCGAAGAGTTGTTGAACTGCAGCGTTCCAGCGTTGGTGATCGTTGCAGTGGCGGCGGTCGCCGTGTTGTTGAAGGTCATCGTGCCGGAGGCGGCGTTGCCGATCGTGGCGCTGCCGGCGGACGCGTTGTCGAAGAAATCCATCGCCAAATTGTTGGTGATGTTGGCGCTGCCCGCGGTGCTGCTATTGTTGAACTGCACAATGCCGTTGTTGACGATCGTCGCCGTGCCGGCCGTACTGGTGTCGGTGAAGCTCATCGAGCCGCCGCTGACGTTGTACGTCACGGGCGCGCTGCCTCCGCTCGCGGTGCTCGAATTCGTGAACACCATTGAGGAACCGACGTTGAAGGTCTGCGTGTTGGTCGAATTGTTGGAGATCCCGACGCCATTCACCACGAAGATGTCGTTGGTGTTGATGGTGTAGGCTTGGGCATTGGGGGTGGCCGTGAACACGACGCTGCCGATATTGACCAGACCGCTGCTGTCGAGATTGGCCGGACCGGTGTTCGTAAATGTCGCGACGCCGTCCGGCACGTTCGGGTTGGAGGTCCAGTTGGTGCCATCCGTCCACTCATTGCTACTGGCGCCGGTCCAGATGCCATCGAGCGCATGTGCGGAGACGACGCCCAGCGCCGTGGTCGCGAGCAAGACCGCGATCGAATGGCGCGTCACGGACTGCAATCCGCGCTGCGCGTCCCGGCTGAGCAATTTCAGGTCGGCCATGGTGCTGTCTCAAAAATCTTTAGGTCAATGCGTCGAGCAATTCGCAAATCAGCGCCACGAACTGCACCGATTTTCGCCATGTTCTCACAGCGTTACGACGGTAGGCAACGCGCCGGGGCGGCCCGTGCCGGTGTTTTGGACTCACTTGCCAGTGTATTTTGGCGGGCGTGACTGTTTGGCAACATTTGGCAGCCGAACGCGGGCGACGATAGCCTTGGGAAGCCGGTCTCACCGTACATGGCGGGCGCGAAGCGGGGGCGTGGCCGCGAATCGCGTCTGGTTGCTGGAATGAACCGCCGCGGGTAGGCTACCGGCCAGTCGGTTACGCCGCGATCGTGTCGAGCGGCTGGTGTTGGGATCAGAATGGTCAGGTGGCCCAAAATCACGGCCCTCGCGCTGCTGTGCGAAGCGATTGTTTCGGTCGGTGTCCCGCCCGAGCTTCGGGCAGCGACCTCGTCGCTCGAGGTTCTCCCGGCCGACCGGGCCGGCGATGGCTCCGATTCCGTCGATGTCGGTGGTTTGAAGCCGCTGGCGCGACCGGTTCGGGAGCCGGCAACACCCTTGCCGGGCGGGAATCCGCTGTGGGCGGTGCCGTTGTCGGCGCTGACGGCGACCGAAGCCAGGCCGATCTTCTCGGCCTCGCGGCGTCCGCCGCAGCGTGCGGTGGTGGCCCCGACCGCCGAGTCTGCCGTCGCACCGCCGCCGGCTCCGGCTCAACCCGAGCGCCCGGCGCTGGCGCTGATCGGGGCGGTGGTCGGCGATGGTGATGCGATAGCGGTGTTTCTCGACCAGACCACGCAGCAGGTTGTCCGCCTGAGGCAAGGCGACAGCCACGCCGGCTGGCAACTCAGCGTCGTCCAGCCCCGCGAGGTGACCTTCAAGAGGGCCGACCGCAGCGAGGTTCTCGCCCTGAAGCGTCAGGAAGCCACGACGGCCCCGGCGGCGGGCGTCCCTCCAATGCCCGTGGCCGGTGCGCTCGACGGCTCCTACGCGCCCTTCACGCCGCGCTCGACGCCAAAGAATGGCGAGCCGGACGGGCTGTGAGCCTGTCCGAAATGGCCGTCATTTTCCGAGGATCTGATCCAGAAGCTCGCAAACCCGCTGCTGCTGGCTTTCCGTCAGGCCGATCCACATCGGCAGCCTGATCAATCGCTCGGACAGCGACGTCGTCAGCGGCAGATCGCCATGCGCGCGCCCGAAACGCAGGCCTGCCGGTGAGGAGTGCAGCGGGACGTAGTGGAACACCGAATGGACGCCGTTGTTCTTCAGTTTTTGCAGGACCGTTTGGCGATCAATGCCGGGCGCCAGCAGCACGTAGTACAAATGGCCGTTGTGCCGGCAATCCGCCGGTACGATCGGACGGCGAAGCAGGCTCCGCCGCTCCAGATCTTCGAGCCCGGCATGGTAACGCTGCCACAGCGCGATCCGTTCGCGCGTGATGCGTTCGGCCTCTTCGAGCTGCGCCCACAGGAATGCCGCGTTGATCTCGCCCGGCAGATAGGACGAGCCGACATCCTGCCAGGTGTATTTGTCGACCTCGCCACGGAAGAAGCTGGCGCGATCGGTGCCTTTCTCGCGGATGATCTCGGCGCGCTGCACCAGCGCGGGGTCGTTGACCAGCAGCGCGCCGCCTTCGCCCGCGATGACGTTCTTGGTCTCATGAAAGCTGAAGCTGCCGAGGTCGCCGATCGCGCCGAGCGCGCGGCCCTTGTAGAAGGCGGTCACGCCCTGTGCGGCGTCCTCGACGACAGCGAGCCCGTGCCGTCTCGCGATCGCCATGATCGCATCCATCTCACAGGCAATGCCGGCATAGTGCACCGGGACGATCGCGCGGGTGCGCGGCGTGATGGCGGCCTCGATCAGGCGTTCATCCAGGTTGAGCGTATCCTCGCGGATGTCGACGAATACAGGCATGCCGCCGCGCAGCACGAACGCATTCGCCGTCGAGACGAAGGTGTAGGATGGCATGATGATCTCGTCGCCGTCGGCGATGTCGAGCAGCAGCGCCGTCATGTCGAGTGCGGACGAGCAGGAATGGGTCAGCAGCGCCCTGGCGCAGCCGGTCTGCTGCTCGATCCATTGATGGCAACGCCTAGTGAAGCCGCCGTCGCCGGACAAATGCAAGGCGCGCTGCACCTCGGCGATATTGTCGAGCTCCTTTCCGGTCATGTAGGGCCGGTTGAAGGGAATGAAATCCGATGTCATGATGTCGCTATCGCTCCGTTCCGCGAAGGCCGGTGCGGCCGGTCTGGGCTCTGCCAAATTCGCAGTTTGGATTGCCGGAATCAATGGCGCGTTGCCGCTCGCCTGTTGGCATAAATGACGGTCCTTGCGGGCCAGGATTCGAGTCTTGATTTGAGCAACGCCACGCCTGTTCCATCCCTGGTTGCCGCCGAGGCGAAGGGCTTCGTTATCCGAATTGAGCAGTTAGCGCTCGGCGCGTGCGTTTTGGCGGCGCTTTCGCTTCTCCTATGGGTCCTCTCGCGTTGCGAATCCGGCCTCGATGTCACCGATGAGGGGTTCTATTTGAACTGGATCTCGTCTCCACGCGATTATCATGTCTCCGTAAGCCAATTTGGATTTGTTTATCATCCTCTCTACGAACTGGTGCGCGGCGATCTCGTCCGGCTCAGGCAGGCCAATGTCCTGATCATCTTCGGCGCCGCATTCATGCTTTGCGTGGCCATTCTGCATGGGAGCACCGCGGAAGGCGGCTATGCAGGTTTGACTCCCCGCCTAACCAGGATGGCACTGGCGTTCGTTACGGCTGCAGCCTCGACCGCATTTTTCGATCTGTGGTTGCCGACCCCAAGCTACAATTCTCTCACCTTCACGTCCCTCTTGCTCGTGGCGACCGGAGTTACGTTGATCATCGACGAACGCGCCAACCTCGACATGGCAGGATGGATATTGATCGGGGCCGGCGGAGTTCTTGCTTTTTTGGGCAAGCCGACATCTGCCGCGCTACTCGGATGCGCCTTTGTTGTCTATCTCTGGGCTGCTGGCAAGCTCACTGGACGAAACCTGCTGGGTCCTCTTGCCGCGGCCGCGCTATCGTTACTGATCGCAGCGTTCGTCATCGATGGGTCGCCTTTAGCTCTCGTCGATCGGCTTCGTGGTGGGCTTCAATACGCCGGCCGCCTCGTTCCCGAGCACGTGGGTTCCGAGATATTCCGTCTCGATGGGTACACTCTCAGCGTCAAGCAGGAGCGGAAATTCGAGTGGCTCGCGGGAATCACGCTCGTGGCCGCCGCACTCGGCTCGTTGGCGATTCCCGCGGCAAGACTTGGTGTGGCCGCTCTTGTGATCGTCATCTCCGGGGTCAGCGTTGCAATCAGCACCGAGACCATGGTGCCTCGAATCCCGTATGAGCCGTTTCAGCCAATGCTTTTTTGGGCAATTTCGATAGCGGTCATCGTGGTCGCCGTGTCGATGTCGGCAAGACGTGGTTTCGCCTATGCGTCCCGGCACCGGCTTGCGCTTGCGGGACTCTTTTTCACGCTGCCTCACATCTATGCATTTGGAACGAGCAACAATTACTGGGAGCAAGCCGCCCGGGCCGGAATTTTCTGGCTGTTGGGTTCGTTTGTCATTGCTGTCGATCTTGCCGGGCGAAGGGCAGCGGTGTGGGTCGAACTCGTCCCTGTTGCCGCGGTGGCCTTGCTCGTTCCGACCGTGGTCCTCTCGGCGGCGATGGACCATCCATACCGGCAAGAGCAGGCTCTTCGTCTCCAGACGACAAAAGTTCCAGTCGGAGGCGAAACTTCCGAGATTCGCCTTGATGAGGACGCCGCAACCTATGTTCGCGGCCTGCGGAGCATCGCGGCAAGCAACGGCTTTCAGGCAAACGCTCCGATCATTGACATGAGCGGAGTCAGTCCGGCGGCGGTTTTCATCATCGGCGGCCGCGCGCCCGGTGCTGCCTGGCTGAATGCCGGATATTCGGGAAGCGACGAGTATTTCAAGTCGATGCTTGACTTGGTCGACTGCAATACAATCGCCTCATCCTGGCTGCTCGTGGAGCCCGGGTCGCCTTATGCGCATTCCACCGACTTGTTGAAAAGGTATGGAGTTGACGTATCGAGTGACTACCGGGAGGTCGGGCGGGTTCGCTCTGTTCGTTCCGCCTTCCCTCAAAACGCGGAGCAGGTCTTGCTCAAGCCGGTCCGGGCCCAGGCCGACGCCCGCCGCGATTGCGAGCGTGCCAAGGAGCTTTTGCTCGGTCGGCACCTGGAAGACTAGACCCTGGCGGGCCAGATAGGCGGTTTCGGTGCGCGGAATCAACGGCCAATTCGCACAAGCGGCGCCGGGTCTACCCGGGGAGGTCAGTTTGAAGTTCTGCGATCAACGGCAATGAACGCCGCGACCGCGAGCAATATAAGCGGGACAATAATGCCAAGCGGCCGACCCGCAATTCCGTATCGCGTGTAGAGACCCCACTGATGGGCAACGCCACTAGCCTCTCTCTCTACGAAAAAAATGTGGATTGGCGTTCCCTCCTGCCATCCGTCGTGCCAGTCCAGCATGAGGACTGAGAGGCCTGCTGCGGCGATGACCAGTGTGACGACGATGAGCAGTCTTTGCCTTCCTCTCAAAGTCGCGTCCCTTGCACTCTACCCGCCTGTGGCGTTTGCCCAAAAGTACCGGAAATCACAGGTTTGCGGCGGTTTTGGCGCGCAGAATCGCCGGCCGATTTGCAGACCGGACAGGGTCTGAGCCGGCTGGATCGACCCTCGACAATCACCGCGCCGGCTGCTAGCTCGATGCCGATGCCGAAGGGGTTTTGCCTTGATCAAAGAGGCACTTGAGGCGCATCGAGGCGATGGCCCTGGAGCCGTTTGCGTTCCGATGGAATCGGAACGGGCTCCAGATTCCTGTTTTGACGCGTCTTCCCAGCGCGAACCGGTATCCACGGAGCCTGTCATCGGGCGCGCATTCGCGCGACCCGTTGGCTCGAAGCGCTCTAAAGCTGGCATGGTATTGAGAACAGGATGGCGTTGAGAAAAGGTCCATCGGATCTGCTCGGTAACTCGGCATGGAATGCGATTGCCTTCGCGGTCGCGGTGCTGCTCAATTTGGCGATCCTGCCGTTCGTGATCTTCCGTCTCGGTCTTGCCGCGTTCGGCGTCGCGGGCCTGGTGACCGCCTGCGTCGCCCCGGCCCTGATGTTCAGCAATGCGCTTGGCCTGTCGACGGCGCGCGAGCTTGCGCAAAGGTTGGCGCCGTCCGACCGAGGCGAGGCGAGGCGTTACTTCGCGACCGCGCTTGCGCTCGCCCTCGTCGGGGGCAGCCTGATCGCGGCGCTGCTTTGCCTCGCCGGAGCGCCGCTCGCGCGACTGGGATTTCACTTGGGCGGGGCAGCCGCCGCCGATTTGGGGCTTGCGTTCGCGCTGGCCGGTGTCGGCTGGCTGTTCCAGTGCGTGTTCGCGGTCTTCCTGTCGTTGTTCACGGCGCGCCAGGATTACCGGCGGATCGCCTCGATCAGCGTTGTTGGTACAGTGGTGACGACGATGTCGATGCTGCTGCTGATCCCGCATGCGCCGCGTGCCTCGACGTTCCTCGGCTGCCAGGCGCTGGGTTTTGCAACGAATCTTTTGGTAGCCGTCGGCTGGTCACGACGCATGATCGGTGAGTGGGTGGCTCGGCCTGCGTTCGATCGCAACGCGCTCGCCGCGCTGGTCAAGCTTGGCGGCTGGCAACTGGCGGCGCAAAGTGGCGGATTGTTTGCCGGGCAGGCGGACCGCTATCTGCTCGGCGCGCTGCTGCAGCCGCAATTCGTCGGATTCTACAGTGTCGCGCAGCGGCTGGAGGAGGCGGTCTATATCGGCGTGCTGAAGATCGGCGAGATCTTGTTCCCGTTCTTCAGCACGCTGCAGAAAGAGGCCGACGATCGCAAGGTCGACCTTCTGCTTCGCTCCTCCTGGATCCTCAACGTGCTCGCCGCAAGCGCCCTGGGCGGCCTGATCCCGGTCGCCGGAGCGCTGCTGTACCGATGGACCGGTGCCGAGGTCGCCGCCGAGGCGCAACTGGTGCTGGTGGTGCTCTCGCTCAGCGGAATACTGGGGTCCAGCGCCAATGTGTTCGCATTCTATTTGCTGTCGCAGGGACGGTCCCGTTTCAACGCGCTGATCTCGCTGCTTACGGGCATCTTCACGCTGGCGACCAGCGCCGTCGCGTTGCCATATTTCGGCTGGCCGGCGGCCGGTTGGAGCACCTGTGCCGGCATGATCGCGCAGCTGGTCACCACGGTGGTCCTGTTGCGGCGGACCTTCAAGGTGCCTGGCATATGGTCGCGCGTCGTCCATTTCGTCCTGACACCGCTCGGTGTCGGGATCGCCACCGCGCTGGTGCTGTATTCCCGGCTCGGTCACGCGTCATTCGACCACGCGCCGTCATGGTGGTATGTGGTGTCGCTGTACATGGTGTCGGCGGCGGCGATCTTTGTCGCCACCGTCACCGCGTCGCAACTCGGCCCCTATCGCGCGGTTTGCTGGCGGGACCTCCGCGCCATCGCTAATCGCTTTTTGCCCTTCAAGGTCGCTTAGTCATGTGCGGTATCGCAGGCATCGTCAATCTTCGCGGCAACCCCGTGGAGCCGGCCGAGATCTCACGGCTGACCTCCCTAGTGGCGCATCGCGGTCCGTTTGGTGAAGGCACCTGGTTCAACGCCAAGCGAAACCTGGCCTTCGGCCATCGCCGGCTCGCGATCATTGATCCCACCGATGGCGGCTATCAGCCGATGGCATCAGGCGATGGCCGCCATGTGATTCTTTATAACGGCGAGATCTACAACTTCCTCGAATTGCGCCGCGAGCTCGAGGCGAAGGGTGCGGTGTTCCGCAGCCAGTCCGATACCGAAGTGATTCTTGCCGCCTGGCAGGCCTGGGGCGAAGACATGCTGCCGCGCTTCAACGGCATGTGGGCGCTGGCGATCTATGACACGGTCACCGACGACCTGTTCCTCGCGCGCGATCGTTTTGGCATCAAGCCGATGCTGTATGCGCTGTCGTCCGAGCGCTTCGTGTTTGCATCCGAACAGCGGGCGCTGGCGCGCAGCGGTCTCATCGAGGCGACGGTCGATACCGACGTGGCGCGGCGGTTGCTGCTCGACCCGTTCGGGATCGAAGGCAGCGAGCGGACCTTGTTCCGGCAGGTGCGGCGCCTGCAGGGCGGTCACTCCATGTGGCTCCGGCAGGGCCGCGTCGAGGTGCGGCGCTGGTGGCGGACGGTGGATCACCTGCCTGACATCCCGAACACCGAAGCCGGCCGCGTGGCGCGCTTTCGCGAGCTGTTCGAGGATTCCGTGGCCTTGCGCATGCGCAGCGACGTTCCGATCGGCACCTGCCTGTCCGGTGGCTTCGATTCGTCTGCGGTGATCTGCGCCATGTCGGCGCACGAGAAGGCGGGGATGGGGCCGCGTGACAGCACCGCCTGGCGCCATGCCTTTGTCGCGACGTTTCCGGGCGTATGGTTTGATGAGCGTCCAATGGCGGAGGAAGCGGTTGCTTGGGCGAACGTGACTCCGACTTTTGTGACAATTGACCAGGACGACGCGCTGTCGAACATTGACCAGGTCCTCGACGATAATGATGACGTCTATATCGGCCTGGAAAGCGCGGTGTGGCAGACCTATCGAGAGCTGAGGCGGCAAAACGTGACCGTGTCGCTCGACGGCCACGGCGCCGACGAGTTGATGGGAGCCTACCGTCAGGAAGGTCAGTCGGCAATGTTCCTGGTGCGCAATGTGCTCGCGGGAATTTCGTCGAGGTCTGCGGCGGGCGGACGTGGCGTCGATATGTTGCGGACATTGATCATCAAGCGTCAGGGCCAGTATTTCTTGCACGGCGGACTGCGACACGTGCCGGCTCCCTTGTCGCTGGTCGGCGATCAAGACGAGTTGCCACGCGAGTGGGGCTCGTTGAACCGGCGCCTCTATGGCATGTTTCACGGCACTATCTTGCCGACTATCTTGCGAAACTTCGATCGTCTCTCTATGGCTCACGGCATCGAGGTACGGATGCCCTTCATGGATTGGCGCCTGGTTACCTACACAATGGCGCTTCCGGACGCGAGCAAGTCCTCGGACGGCTACAGCAAGATGATCGCGCGGCGTGCAATGGCCAATCACATGCCCGAGTCAATCCGCATGGGCCGCCGCAAGATCGGTTTCGGTTCGCCGATGCCGCAATGGTTGAACGGACCGCTCTCCAGCTGGACCGCCGCGTTGCTCGACAAGAAAGTCCCGGCCTTTACCGAATTGGTGAACGAAGTTGCCTTGCGAGAGGCGGTCAACCGGCTGACCGCCTCAAAGGCTTGGGATTGGGGTTCTGCTCAGCGAATCTGGCCCTATCTCAGCATGAAATTGTTGTTGAGCCGGCTTGCCTCAGCTTGATTGGACGGAGAAAACGACCCGGTCGGGCCGCTAGGATTGGCGCTACAGCGTAGGAAGGTCGGAGATTTCAATGCCGCTTCTCAATGAGGGGTACCAGCAGCTGTATTCTGACTACTATCGTCCGAACAGCTCGCTTGAACACAAACGCAATCTGTCGGCCGATTCGACCGTTGAGCATATCAAATCGGTAACACGGGGCCGTAAATGGAAGAGCCTGTTGGATGTCGGCGCAGGAAACGGCTCGGTGCTCGCCAAGATCGATAGCCTTGGCCTGGCCGATGAACTGTATGCCGTCGAGATATCGGAAAGCGGCGTCAGCTCGATTCGTGATCTGGGCTTGTCCGGGCTCAAGGAAGCGCGAGTGTTCGATGGCTATGCCATACCCTACCCCGACAAGTTTTTCGAGTTAGCCATTTCCATCCACGTGTTGGAGCATGTCGAGCATGAGCGTATTTTTCTCCGGGAACTCGCCAGAGTTGCGAAGGAAATTGTGATCGAGGTTCCTCTCGAAGGCGGCCTGACGCTTTCGAAAAGCATCAAGCAAACTGCCAGGTTCGGTCATTTGAACCACTATACCGTGCCAGGATTTCTCTATTTGCTGCGCACCGTGGGAATCGAGCCTGTTGAGCACATGGTTACCACGTCTTCAGCGGCATATGAGCGACATCTCTATGGCGGCCTGAAGGGCACAATCAAGAGCGCTGTGAGACGTGGCGCGTTGAAGATCGCTCCCAACATTGCACCTTGGGTCTTGTCCTATTTGCTGACAGTTCGCTGCGTGCCATCGCATCCAACGGAATGAATCGGGCGGCGAAATGATCCGGAAGCTCGTCAGAAAGCTGACGTCGATCGGATGGCGAGGCCACCTGCACCTTGACATCCGGCGGCAAATGATCGGTTTTCACCTTGACCAAGCGGGAGATCAATCGATCCTCCTCTGTGGAGACAGTCGGGTTGAGGCGGCGTTCCTGCCATCAAGTATCGCAGGTTTGCCGGTCGTGAACGCTGGAATTGGAGGCGCGACCATTTCTCTGGTCGGTGATGAACTGGCCGGGATCATCGGAGCTCGGAGGGTTCGCCTCCTGGTCGTGTCTGCCGGTGTAAACGATGCGAAGATGAAAAACCGCGCAACAAGCAGCGCTTCCGATTTTCGGACCAACCTGCAAGCCACTGTCGAGAAGCTTGCCCGGAGTGCCGAGCGGATTTTGCTGACAACCATCCCACCGGTTGAGAATGGAAAGCCACTCGGACCTCGATTCTATGACGGAGCCCTCATTTGCGAGTTCAATGGCGAAATCGCATCTTGTGCCGAAGAGAGTGGGGTGGATTTCCTCGATCTGGCGGCGCCTATGTCCAATGAAAATCGAGAACTAATAGCGGGCATGTCGACTGATGGGGTTCATCTTAGTCGGATCGGATACGAGACTTGGCGACCAGTTCTCGTAGCGGCAATTGAGCGATTGCTGGACAAATAGGTTGTTGCCGGACTCCCGCTGTCGGGCTTTTCCTGCCGGCGTGCTTCAGCCCTGCTGGCTGAGCCGTCCGACGAGAGCCCGGTTTTGCACCGGCACTGGAAGTGGTTCCTTCACCGCAAGGTTAGCAATGCGTCTGTTCCAGAATAGCGGCCTCTATCCATCCTATCTGCCGCGGCTGAACCAGCTCGCCGCGAACGCGTCGCGGTTCGAGGCGCGGCGCGACGTGTTCCTGCACGATCGGTTTGGTGCGGCTCATTTTCTGCAGCCTGTGCTCGACGGCGCGCAGGAGGCTTTCTTCACCAATGGCGATGATGAGGTGCTGCAGGGGCAATGGGCGCGCGCGCAGGGCATGCCGGGGACGCAGACATCAGAAGCCATCCTGCTGGCGCAGATCGAGCACCACGCAACCGAGGTGTTCTACAATCTCGATCCTGTGCGCTATCCGAGCACGTTCGTCGCCAAGCTTCCGGGCTGCGTGAAGACAACGCTGTGCTGGCGCGCCGCGCCTTCGGGCAATGCCGACCTGACCGCCTATGGCGCGGTGCTAGGGAATTTTCCTTCGATCCTGGAGTCCTGGCGCAACAAGGGCTGCCGGGCCGAGTTGTTCTTTCCCGCGATCGACCCGGTGATGGAGGAGTACGGCCATGGCGAGCGGCCGATCGACGTGGCGTTCGTCGGCGGCTATTCGCGGCATCACAGCGCGCGGGGCAGGACGCTCGAACAGGTGGCGGCGCTCGCCTCCGGTCATCAGATCGTGTTCTGTCTCGACGCATCGCGGCTGACGCGGCTGGCCGAAAGCGCGATCGGCCGGTTGCTGCCGCTCGCCAGGCACCGGCGCCCCGACGCTATCGCCAGCATCGCGCGGCCGCCGGTGTTCGGTCGGGACCTCTATGAGCTGTTTGGGTCGGCGAAGATCGTGCTGAACGGCGCAATCGACATGGCGGGGAACGATCGCGGCAACATGCGCTGCTTCGAGGCGATGGGCTGCGGGGCGCTGCTCGTATCCGACACCGGCAGCTATCCGGAGGGGATGGTCGACGGCGTCACCATGCGCACCTACGAAACCCCCGAGCAGGCCACCGAGGCGATCTTTCGCAGCCTGCAGGACT
Source organism: Bradyrhizobium sp. LTSPM299 (assembly GCF_000938235.1). Classification (NCBI taxonomy): domain Bacteria; kingdom Pseudomonadati; phylum Pseudomonadota; class Alphaproteobacteria; order Hyphomicrobiales; family Nitrobacteraceae; genus Bradyrhizobium; species Bradyrhizobium sp. LTSPM299. The sequence continues at coordinate 106,545 of NZ_JYMU01000081.1, read as the reverse complement.
GGCCGCAATCGGCCGGCATTGCCGCGTCCGGCAGAAAGCGTCTCCTAGAGACCTACAGCAAGGCCTCGCAATGGGCGCATTTCATCGATCTCGTCGCACGGATTAAGCCGTGCTAGAGGGGGCCCATGGCCGGCCAATGGGGCGGGCAAACGGGAATTGATGATGTCTGCGGGTGACTTGATCCATCAGCTGAAATGGGCGGCCGACGGGCTGGCCGTGCCGCTGTTCAGGCTGCGACCGCGGCCGTTCGGCCCGGGCTACCAGACCGTCAAGCGCGACACCATCACCGCGGCGATCGATGCGGGCCTGCTTAAGGCGGGACGCGAGCTGCCGCACGGCTACGGCATCGCGATGGACGAACGGGTCGTGGAGTATCCGTGGGTGTATGCCCGACTGAACAAGGTCGGCAAGATGCTCGACGCGGGATCGACCTTCAACCACGACTTCCTGCTACAGCGCGCGCCGTTGCGCGGCGCGGACCTCACCATCATGACCCTGGCACCCGAGCGAAGGTGCTACTGGCGCGATGGCTATTCCTATGTGTTCGGCGATCTCAGGAAGACGATGTTCGGCGATCACGTCTTCGACACGATCGCCAGCATGTCGACGATCGAGCACATCGGCCTCGACAATCAGATGCTCTACACCGGCGATCCCCAGGACGCGGAGACTGACCGCGAGGGCTTTGTTCCGGCGGTGAAGGAGTTCAGGCGCATTCTCAAGCCCGGGGGCGTTTGCTTCATCTCGGTGCCATTCGGCAAGCGTGACAATCTCGGCTGGTATCAGGTGTTCGATCTTGCCTTGGTCGAACGGATCATCGAGGCGTTCGGGCCGACATCGTCGCATGTCGACTATTTCGGCTATACGCGGAACGGCTGGTCGCGCCAGAGCGCAGCCGCACTTGCCGATGCCAGCGTCCACGACATCCATAGCGGGAAGGGACGGGGCGATGACCTCGCGGCGTCCTCACGCGCCGTGGCCTGCCTGCAGTTGACGGCATGAATCTCGATTACCTGATCCAGCGCCTGATCGGCCGCGCGACCTGCCGCCTGGAGGCAGACGCGGCGCTCGGCCGCCATGCCCGGATCAGGAATATCCGTGGCGATGCGGACAAGATCGTCGTCGGCCGCAACAGCCGCATCCTGGGTGAGCTGCTGACATTTGCGCATGGCGGCGAGATCAGGATCGGCGAATGGTGCTATGTCGGCGAGGGGACCCGGATCTGGTCGGCGGCCTCGATCGAGATCGGAAACCGCGTCCTGATCTCGCATTCGGCGAATGTGTTCGACAATCTGACGCATCCGCTGCGCGCCGCGGAACGGCACCGGCAAGTCCGGGAGATCTTCGCGCGCGGTCATCCGTCCGACATCTCGCTTGACGAGAGCCCGGTCCGAATCTGTGATGATGCCTGGATCGGCGCAGGCGCGATGGTGCTGCGCGGCGTGACGGTCGGGCAGGGCGCCATCGTTGCGGCCGGCGCGGTGGTGACCAAGGACGTCCCGGCCTTTTCGATCGTGGCGGGCAATCCGGCCGTGCTGGTGAGGGAGCTCGCGCCCGATGAACGATGAGCGCAAGTTCACGAGCTGGGAGGATGCCGTGGTTTGGCTGCGCCATCAGCCGGACCAGCATCAGCTCGTGCTCGACGCGTTCTACGACGATCCGCTGATCGGGGCCGCTGAGCGCTATTTTCAGAGCACCGAATGGCAGGCGGTCACGTCGCTGCTCGCCGGGCGGTCCGGCACGGCGCTCGACGTCGGCGCCGGGCGCGGCATTGCCAGCTACGCGCTCGCCCGGAGCGGCTTTGCTGTGACCGCGCTCGAGCCGGACGCAAGCGCAATCGTGGGAGCGGCGGCGATCCGCGAGCTGGCGGCGCAGGTGCAGCTGCCGATCCAGGTGGTCGAGGAATTTTCCGAGCGGTTGCCATTTGCCGACGCTGCGTTCGATGTCGTCTTTGCCCGCGCCGTGCTGCATCACACGCGCGACCTCGAAAGCGCGTGCCTTGAGATGTTCCGCGTGCTGCGACCCGGCGGCGTGCTGATCGCGGCGCGCGAGCACGTCATCAGCAAGGAAGCCGATCTGCCGCAATTCCTCGCGCAGCATCCACTGCATCACCTTTACGGCGGCGAACACGCCTTCCTGCTCGATCGCTACACCGGCGCGCTGACGGCCGCCGGGTTTTCCGCGATCGACACACTGGCGCCGCTGCAAAGTCCGATCAATTTGTTCCCCTATACGCCGGAGACGCTGCGCACCGCTTTGGTGGCGAAGCTGTCACGGCGGATTCCGGCCGGTCCGCTGTGGCGGGTCGCATTCGCGTCGCGCGCGTTGTTTGCCTCACTGCTGTCGATTGCCGAACGGTACGACCATCGGCCGGGCCGGCTCTATTCGTTCGTCTGTCACAAGGCTTGAGCCATGGCGATCTGGGTCACCGGTGCGAACGGGTTCATTGGCCGACATCTCGTCCGTGAATTGGCCGGTGCGGGCCACGCGGTCCATGGCGTCGGCCACGGGGCGCTCGATGACGCCGAAGCGCGTCGTCTCGGGTTGCAGAGCTGGATCAACGGCGAGATCGACGCAGCCAATCTGAATGCGCTTGCGGCCGCGCATGGGCTGCCGTCGCTGGTGTTCCATCTGGCCGGCGGGTCGTCGGTGGGCCTGTCGATCGAGCGGCCGTTCGAGGATTTCTCCCGCACCGTCGCGAGCACCGCCCGGCTGCTCGAATGGTTGCGCGGGTTCGCGCCGAACTGCTCGCTCGTCGCAGCGTCTAGCGCGGCGGTCTACGGGGCCGACCATTCCGGTTCGATCCCGGAGAGTGCGGTGCCGGCTCCGATGTCGCCCTATGGCCAGCACAAGCTCATGATGGAGCAATTGTGCCTGAGCTACGCCCACTCGTTCGGCATCCGGTGCACTGTCGTGCGGCTGTTCTCGGTCTACGGACCCAACCTTCGCAAACAGCTGCTGTGGGACATCTGCTCGCGGCTGAAGGCGCAGGTGCCGTCGCTGAATCTCGGCGGAACAGGGCGGGAGATCCGGGATTGGACCGATGTTCGTGATGTCGCAAGATTGCTTGCCGGCGTCGCGGAACCAGCGTCGCAGGACGCATTCCGTGTCATCAATGGTGGTTCAGGTCGAGGAACGAGCGTCGCCGACGTCGCGGACGGTCTGATCAGGCAGTGGGGCGGCGACACTGTCGTGCGATACTCCGGGATCGGCAGGGCTGGAGATCCGGTGAGCCTGTTGGCCGACGACGAGAGCCTGCGCCGCATCGGGTTCGATTGGAGGATTCCCCTCGACAGTGGCCTTGTCGACTATGTGGCGTGGTTCAAGCAGCAGGCCTTATGACACCACAAGCTCCGATGCGCATCGCGTTCAACTACATCTCGCGCACCCTTTGGGCCGGCGGGTACAATTATCAGAGCAATCTGTTCGCGGCGCTGGCCCGGTTCCGGCCCGGCGAGTTCGCTCCTGTCGTGTTTGCCGGCAACGGCGGCGACGCGCGTGAACTCGCCGAGCTTGCCGCGATTCCCGGCGTTGAGATCGTTCGATCGGATGCCTTCGAAGGCCAGCCCGAACTAGCTAAGGCACTCACCCTCGGCCTGGCGCGCGAAGCCAACGCGACGTTTCGGGCCGCGCGGATCGATGCGGTCGTCGAGTCGGCGCGTTTCTTCGGCTGGCGGCTGCCGATCCCGGCGATCGCCTGGATCCCCGATCTACAACATCGATCTTTGCCTCATCTGTTTCCAAGAGCGGCGCGCTGGCGGCGCGAGTTCGGCTTCCGCATGCAGATCGCAGGACGCCGGACCATCATGCTGAGCAGCGAAAGCGCACTCGACGATTTCAGGACCTATTATCCACGGGTCAAAAACGACGTCAGCGTGGTCCGCTTCGCAACCCAGCCGCAACTCGCCTTCCTGAACGCGGATCCGGCGCAAGTCATTGCTGGCTATGGCCTGCCGCAAAACTATTTTTATCTGCCCAATCAGTTCTATCGCCACAAGAACCACCAGTTGGTCGTCGACGCCCTGGCGATCCTAAAAGACCGCGGCGTCGACGTTGTGGTCTGCGCATCCGGCAGCACGGAGGATCGGCGCGAGCCAGGCTATTACGATCAGATCAATGCCGATATATGCAAGCGCGGTCTCGAGACGCATTTCCGCCATGTAGGCATCATTCCCTTTCCCCATGTCTACGCGCTGTTGCGGGCCGCAACCGCAATGGTCAACCCGTCGCGCTTCGAGGGATGGAGCTCGACCGTGGAGGAGGCAAAATCGTTCGGTGTTCCGATGATCCTGTCTGATATCGGCGTGCACCGTGAGCAGACCGCGGGAGCTGCGCGGTATTTCGGCGTTGATGATCCGGTCGCGCTGGCGGACCATCTTGTGCAGATGTCACAGCAGACCGGCACGCCTGTCGTTCGCAATATTGTCCCGCATCAGGACGACAATGTCAGCGCATTCGCGGCCAGCTTTGCGGCCACCATGCAGCGGGCCGTTCAGCGGGATGTTGGCAGGCCCGGGGCGGGATAGCCCTCGTCGGACGAACGCTCCGCTGTGGTGAGCGGCGTTATGTACCAGAGCAGGAACAAGAGGATCGCGCCGTGGGTCAGCAGCACGGTCGTGAAGGGGACGTTGAGCAGCAGCTGGACCAGCACGGCTCCGGAGACCATGACAAAGCGGGGCGGGAGGTTTGCCGATGCCCGGTTCGCCAAACCGATGACTAGTCCGCAGGCGAGCGCCGCGACGGGAGCGAACAGCGCCCCGATCGACGCAACGCCCTCGGTCGCGAACAGCGATGCATTGAAGTAGCCGCCGATTCCAAATGCCTTGTAGATGACGACCGAGAGCGGCTCGTCATACGGGCAGGACATCAGCGGCTTGAACAGCCCGATCTGACAGTAATAAGTCAGGTCATGCTTGAAGAAAAAGTCGTTGTAGTAGTCCATAGCCAGCGACGGGATCGCAATCATCCTGAAATTGACCAATCCGAAATAGGGGATCGCTATCTGGTACGAGGCCCACCCGAACTCGAACAGTGCGAACAGCAACAGCCCAACCGTGAGCGGCGCGAGCAGCGAGACGACGACGGCAATCCTGAGTTCGAAGACCCTTGAAAGGATGGTCATCACGACTAGCCACGCGGACGTCAGGAGTGCCAACTTGCTCACCGTGACCGGATAGAAAGCGAGAAGGAGCAGGAGCGCGACCATCGCTCGCCTATTCTTCTTGAGCTCGACGCAGCATGCAAAGGCGAAGGGCAGCAGGGCCCCGCTCATGATCCCCATAAGATAGTTCAGGGCCCTGGGGGAGCGGAGCGACTCGCGGTAGTCGTAGATGTGCTCGACGGAAACCAGCTGGAAGTCATACGTTGCACCGACGGATACCACCACCGCGCCGAGCACAAGAATGACGTCAACGAGGCGGTCGAGCGCCTTTGGCGAGAGGGTCCAGTATTGCGGCAGACGCGATCGAATGAACAGCGCAGGCAGGAGAAATGCGACGGCCGACGCCGCCGCGGAGAGTCCGCTCAATGCATGATTGTAGATGGACTCCGAGAACTGATTGAGCCAGAGATAGCCAGCAATCATCGTAAAGAGATAAAATCCTGCGAAGTAACCGAAGCTGAATTCGGCATAGACGAAGAGACTCGCAACCGTCGAGAAGGCCGCGGCGACGACGATCGCGGATAACAGGCCATCGCGCCGGAAGAAGATATGATAATCCGAGTAAAGATACGCGACGCAGGCAAGCGACAGGCAGATCGTCGCGACATGAAGGTAAATCAGGACCGGTAGTCTGTAACGTTCCGGCATCCGGTCGAGACCGATCCAACCCACTTAACGTCTCCAGCAAGGCTTGGCAGTAACGCGTCGTCCGATACCCCATTCAAATGGCCCGTACAACTTCTGTTGCTGTTGCTCGTGAATGCGCGCCACTGGGGTGCGTGCCAGGATCCGTTGTTCCATCAGGCTTTAAGCCCCCGAGGCTGTTCCATATGCCCCGAACAGGCGCTCCCGCAAACCGGTCGTCGCTCCGTTATGGCGCTCCGGAGAGAACGGGCGAGCACGGGGTATGTACGAAGCCAATTGCCTCGACAAATTAGACTGGCCGGAACGGCAGCTTGATCCGGGATTCTGCTGCCATCAAGATTACTAAAGTAATTCAATGCCTTATTCGAATTTCGTGCAACCATAAAGCGAGGCCAAACAGCCTGTCGCAGGGTTCGGTCGCCCTTCGGCACTTTCCATCTAGTCTCGCGGCACCGGAGTGTTTAGAAGCGGCGGGAGTGCCGGTGGGTGTCGGCGTTCTAGGAGACGGCTCTAGGAGACGGCTCAAGGAGATTCGGCTTGCAAAAGGTATTGCTGACGGGCGCGGGTGGCTTCATCGGTTCTCATCTTGCTGAAGAATTGGTCCGCAGACAGTTCAGCGTGCGCGCCTTCGTGCACTACAATAGCATGGGATCGTACGGTTGGCTGGATTCCGTGTCCAGCGACGTGCTCGACAAGATTGAGGTATTTGCGGGCAACATTTGTGACCCAAATGGGTTACGAACCGCAATGAAGGGGTGCGATGCCGTCCTTCACCTCGCGGCGCTCATTGCCATACCCTACTCATACCACTCGCCGGATACGTATCTCGATACGAATATTCGCGGTACGCTGAATGTGCTGCAGGCGGCGCGCGATCTCGATGTCGGCCATGTCGTGCACACCTCGACCAGCGAAGTCTATGGCACCGCGCAGTTCGTTCCGATCACCGAGGAGCATCCACTGCAAGGGCAATCGCCTTATTCGGCGACCAAGATCGGCGCGGACCAGCTGGCGCTGTCATTCGAGCGGTCTTTCGGCACGCCGGTGACGGTCATACGGCCGTTTAACACCTATGGTCCTCGGCAGTCCGCCCGTGCGGTGATTCCGACCATTATCACCCAGATCGCGGCCGGCCAGCGCCGCATCAAGCTTGGTAGCGTCCACCCGACCCGCGATTTCAACTATGTCGCCGACACGGCCGGCGGCTTCCTGGCTGCGCTGGAGACCAGGGCCGGTATCGGCGAGGTCATCAATATCGGCAGCGGCTTCGAGATATCGATCGGCGACACTGCGCGCCTGATCGCCGAGCTGATGGGGGCCGAGATCGAGATCGAGCAGGACGACGTCCGCGTCCGCCCCGACCGAAGCGAGGTGGAACGGCTGTGGGCCGATAACGCCAAGGCGGCGAGGTTGCTCGGCTGGTCGCCGCGCTTTGGCGGCCTTGAAGGGCTGCGCAAGGGCCTCGAACAGACCATCGCCTGGTTCACCAGGCAGGAGAACCTGTCGCGCTATCGCGCCAACGCTTACACGTTGTGACCCTGATGAGTATTTTGTCCGCGCAAGCCAGCCATGTCGGCGCAGCACTCGACCTGCAGTCGGTTCTCGATGCCGTCGATGCCGTTCTCGGCGCGCAGCCGCGCCCGGTAGAGCTGCATGAGCCGAGGTTCGGCGAGCGCGAGCGTCAGTTTGTGCTCGATTGTATCGATACCAACTGGGTGTCCTCCGCCGGCCAGTATGTGACCCGCTTCGAGCAAATGGTCGCGGAGGCGACGGGCGCCCGACATGCGGTGGCGATCGTCAACGGCACCGCCGCTCTTCACGCCGCGCTGGTGCTCGAGGGCGTGCAGCCCAACGATGAGGTGCTGCTGCCTGCGATCACCTTCGTCGCGACGGCGAATGCCGTCAGCCACACCGGTGCCATCCCGCATTTCGTCGATTCGACCTGGGATACGCTTGGAATCGATCCCGCGGCCCTCGACAGGCACCTTGCGGAGATCACGGAGCACCGAAATGGCGGCTGGATCAACAAGCAGACCGGCCGCCGGCTTCGCGCGGTGGTTCCCGTCCATATCTTCGGCCACCCGGTCGACATGGCGGCGCTGGGAGCGGTGGCCGCGAAATACGATTTGGTGGTCGTCGAGGACGCCACCGAATCGCTCGGCTCAACCTTGAACGGGCAGGGCTGTGGCACCTTCGGTCACTCCGCCGTGCTCAGCTTCAACGGCAACAAGATCGTCACCACCGGCGGTGGCGGCATGATCCTGACCAACGACGACAATCATGCCCGTCACGCGCGACACTTCACCTCGACTGCGAAGAAGACGCATGCCTGGGCGTTCGATCATGACGAGGTGGCCTATAACTACCGCCTGCCCAATATCAACGCGGCGCTGGGCTGCGGGCAGATGGAGCGGCTGCCCGCGATGGTCGCTGCCAAGCGGGAGCTTGCCGAGCGTTACCTGCAGGCCTTCAGCCAGTTTCCTGGCGCGCGCGCCTATCGCGAGCCGAAGGGCGCGCAGAGCAATTACTGGCTGAATACGCTGGTGCTCGACCGTGAATGTGCCGGCGACCGCGACGGGCTGCTGTCGGCGCTGCATGGCAACGGCATCAAGGCGCGGCCGCTGTGGACGCCGATGCACATGCTTCCGATGTACCGGGATTGTCCGCGTTCGCCGCTTGACGTCGCTGAGGACATGTATACGCGCTGCATCAACCTGCCGAGCAGTCCATTCCTTGCCGCCGGCGGCGAAGAAAGCGCGAACAAGATCTGATGCCCCGGATCGTCTTTTTCACGATTCACCGCACCACGGCATGGTGGAGGTTTCTGGCGTCGCGGATCGATTTCGCTGATGTCACGGTGCTGAGCGATTTGCGCGGCGAGGGTGATTATTCCCTCGTCGATGACTTCTATCGTTTCCTGCGGGCCGGCGATCCAGCCGAGGTTGCACTTGAGCGATTTGGCGAAGCCGGCTGCGCCGACATCATTCTGCGCTGCCGATCGCTTCGCAGCCTGAAGCGCGATCTCGCCCTGAGAATGATTGGCGGGATGACGCAGGCCGTCGAACTCGCCTTCGACCGTCTCGATCCGCGGCTGGTACTGACCTTCACGATGGACCGGTACGTGATGGACGTGATGGATCGTGTCGGGCGCGCGCGCGGCATCGATTTTATCGAGATGACGGCCTCGATCATCCCGGATCAGATTTTCTTTCACCGCCGAGGTCGTCTTGTTCCGCTCAAGGAGCCCTCTGCGGAAGAGCTGAGCCAGGCAACGGACGCCCTGTGTTCGGGAGACTTTGCTCCAGTCTATGTCAAGAATGCCAGAGACTTCTCCAAGAAAAGGTTCTGGAAGGTTTTTGGGTATTTTGCGCTGCGCGGAGCTTTTTTCAACGTGTGGCGCTACGTCCGGCGCGATCGGTACAATGTTCATTACATCGATGCGCTGAAGCGCCTGAAGCATAAGGTCAGACCGCGTGACGTCGTCGTGCTGGATCTGCTGCGCAAGGATTGGCGGGAACGGCTGGATGCGGTGCCGAAGGAGCGCCGTGTGTTTTGTGGTTTGCAACTCTTCCCGGAAGCGTCGCTGGACTATTGGCTGAAATCCTACGACATGCTGCGGCATGATGATGTGATCGTCCGCTACTGCGAGGTCTTGGGCGAGGCCGGCTATCACATCTTCGTCAAGGATCATCCGCTCCAATTCGGCTTCCGCCAGCGTGAGCTGTTCGAGCGGCTGTCAAAGCTTTCCTACGTGACCTGCGTGCCGTATGACGTGTCGGCGAACTTCCTGCTCGATCAGTGCGAAGTGTCCGTCACCTTCACCGGCACCATCGGTTTCCAGGCAGCGCTGACGGGGCTTTGTTCGATCGTCACCGAACCCTATTACGCAACTGACGAGTATTTTCTCCAGGTGCGCGAGTTTGACGAGATCGACGGCATTGTCGATCGCATAGCGCAGTGGCGGCGGCCGGACGATCTTGATGCGGCGCGACGCCAGATCGTCAGGAAATTGGCGAGCGCCGGCGCTGCCGGGAACTACTTCACCTGGAAGGATTTCGATCCCAATGACGAGTTGGCGTGGGAGAGCACGAATTCGCTGGTTCGAGCCTTCAATCGCTATCTGCCCCAGTTCATGAAGCGTTGATCTCGGCTCCGGATCATGATTCGGCCGCCAAGGTCCATTGATTTGCTGGTGCACACGCCTGCTTAGGCAGGTGATTGGTGTCGAGACGCGGAAGGTGGAAGCGGGCCGCCGCGCTCGTCTCCGAAAGCGCGACCTCGGTCGTGAGCGCAAGCTTGAATCCCCTCGACGAGATCGCGCTGACGGTATCGGCATTGTAGCTGCCGTAGGGATAGCACATGCTGCGATAGGCAGGAGCGGTGCCGACCGCGTCGAGCAGCGCCAGCGAGCCGTCGATGTCCATCTCCTGCTCCTCCCTGGACAGATGGCCCAGCCATTGGTGCAAATTGCCGTGCGAACCGATGTGCATTCCGCAGCTTCGCATCAGACGCAACTGCTCCACCGTGGCGTAGAGCTCGCTTGCGAACGCCGGCTCGTCGGATGTGACGTAGCGCCGAAACAGCTGATCGATAAGCTCGCGACGCAGCGCGAGCGGCAGCGCGTGCTGTAACATCAGCTTGACGTAGTTGACGCCGGCCGGATCGAGAAAATTCCCGACCATGTAATTCTCGCGGTAATGCTCAAGTGCGTGCAGGCCAAATTCCCGGGCGCGTTCCTGGCAGGTCTTTTCGATCATGGCGACAAGATCGTCAGGGTCGACGTCCGAGGCCAAGGTAAAATGGATCTTGTTGACGTCCAGCACCTTGCCGTCGATCGCGGAGCATGCCGGCGGAAAGAACGAGCCCTGGAATTTGCGCTCCGCAAGCTTGGGGAACACGTAGGTGTAGTGATCGAGGTAACCGTCATCGAAGGTCAGCAGCGCGGACCGGGGCGGAAGCTCTCCGACGCCGTCAATAGCGTCGATGAGTTGCTCCATCGTGATCAGCGAATAGTATCGCTCAAGATAGCCGAGTTGCTCCTCGAACAGATCGAGATCAAGGCCCTTGATTCCGGGGAAGCGCGTGCGTTTGAGCGGGCGCACATAGTGGTACATGACAATTGTCAGCTTCGCTGCCGGCCCGTCCATCTTCCCCCCCACTCACGCCGATTGCACTGCCCGAACGAGTGGCAGCATGACGGATTCCGCCGCTTCCGCCTTCACCTTCAGGAACGTTTCGGTCTGCCTGGTCGTGATCCGCGGGAGCCGCGCGACGATGATCTTCAGGCGTGGATTGTTCTTTTCCATCCGGGCGCAGAGCTGCTCACCCATTGCTTTCGCACAGGAATACTCAAGCAGGTCCGACGCCGCCTCGTCGATCGCGACCGTCGACGGATAGAAGACCGTCAACTTGCCGCGTGTCCCGGCGGGGAGCTGGCGGACGATGTCATAGAAGCCATCGACAAAAACCGCCACGAAATCACGGAAGTCTCCAGCCTGGTAGAGTTCGATACGACGGCGGAAAATACGCGGCGCGGCGAAATAATACAGCTGGCCGCCGTCCCAACCCGAGGCAGCCAGCTCGGCCAGCCCGGAGGACGGCGAGGTCGCGTCGAGCTTTACGGCCCGGCCGCTGGCACCGAGCTCGCGAACGCCTCGCAGCGTCTCGTCGAGGTTCGATGCATGCCAGGTCAACACGGGGTCGGCGCCACCGGCCGCAAGTAACCTTGCCGTCGCAGCGCCAAGTCCGCTTGCCGCGCCGATCACAAGCGGCCGCTGTCCACTGAACTCGGTCGGCGCAACCATGTTGCGCAGGATTTCGTCCGTGGCCGCGGCAGGCGGTTCGCGTCCCGCAAAAGCCGACACGGTTCCACTGATTCCCAGGCCCCGAACGTCGATTTCGACGAGACTCATGGCGTCGTGGAACTTGTTGACTCCGAAAGCGAGCACTCCGGTTTGCGGCGGCACGCCCTTGATGGAAACTTTCGACAGCATGCTGCGAAGACCAGGGATCTCCATTCCGACCAGGGTCGAGATTGCTGTAAGGCCAATCAGGCGGTCGACGCCGAGTGCGGATCCCAGCGCGCCGAAGCGTGCAGGGAGAGAGGCCGCACTCCCGGGAAGCTCGATGACTCCGGCCAGGCCCGAGAACTCTGCAGGCGCATGTGCGCGGGGCGCGGTCAGCGCGGGGCCGGCCTGAAAACGCGACGTGCGGGCAACGGTGATCTCGCCGAGCTCGATACGAGCCACCATGGCGATTTCGTGCCGCACCGTGACGCGTATCAGCTTGCCGTCATCGGAAGCGGTTGCCACGACCTCGTCGCCAACCACGATCGGCTTGACGAATGTCGCGTCGATCGCGGCAAACGGTATGCCCGGCCGTTTCGAAGCAAAGTCGTCCAGCGCCCAAAGCAGGACGTGCATGCCGTGCACGACCAGCGCTCCGGGAAAATGCGTCGCCGCCCACTGTGGATCGACATGGATTGGATTGTGGTCGCCGGAGGCGGCCGCAAACCAGCGCTGGTCGTCGATCTCGAACCTTCGTGTGGAGGCCGCCATGGCTTGATCCTACAGCAGGTTGGGGCGGTCTTGGTCGGCGTCGCCCTTGCAGACGATGCGCAGATCCCCCGGACCGCGCAACGAAAAGGCGAGTTCGACATTCGAGCGCTCGAAGGGCTCGAAATAGCCCGGCAGCACGATCTTTGCGTCCTTGGCGGGCGGCAGCGTCAGAAATCCCGCCGCGGCGAGTTCGGGCTGGAGCCCGCTACAGAAGAAATCGATATATTCGGCGCCGCTGCTGCGCAGGAGGTCCTGAAAGCCCGAGCCGGCTCTGCGCAAGGCTGCACCGGAGCCAAGGAAATCCACCATCCGGAATGCGCTCGCGCCTTCGGCTTCGCACGTCCGCAATATGCAGATCGCGGCATCCGGTCCATCGACCACCAGGAGTGCGCGATAGTGATAGAACGGATGCGAGAGGTAGCGGCCGTGGATAAAGGCACGAGTCTTTCGCGGGACTTGAGGGCTCGCATCGAGACTGAGATCCTCGGTCGCAGCCCAATAATTGCTCGGATCCAGCGAGGTGAACGCCGCACCCGAGCTGAAATCCGCGTTGCCAGCCGATTCCGCTGGAACTGTAGCCAGTCTGTAGTTGTCGATGGCGCTGTTCAGCATGTAGTGCCGCGACAGCATGTCGACGTGATATCCCAGCGCCTGGTAGATGCCTTTGGTTGCGAGGTTAAGGCCGACGGTGCCGATCCATTTGGGTGCCATCAGGCTGTCGAGCTTGCGCAGCAGCAGCAGCCCGAGGCCGTGGGCGAAATCCGGACGAACTTTCCACGTCGTCAGCCACAATGTATCGGCATCGCCTGCCAGCGCGGGGTCGTAGCGGCTCGCCAGGATGAATCCGAGAATGCCGACAATTCGTTTTTCATCGTCGCGTGCGGCGATGAAATTATAGCGCCGGTTTGCCTCGTCCCGGTGCTGCCAGTCCATCAGCGCTTCGCTGCGCGCCAGCACGTGGTTTGCGCTCCAGTGGTCGCGGATGAAGTCCATCAGATCTTGTCGATCTTCAAGCCTGCACAGGTCGAGAGCAATACCCATCGGTCAGATCGCCGGGGCCAATTGCCCGGCCTGCTCGACGTCCCGCTCCAGCGCGATGAAGGGAGGCTTCGGATAGTCGATCGCGGTCTTCCACAGGAAGATGTTGTCCCCGGCATCCGTAAAGCCGGAGTTTTGCCAGAACTCCAGGCACGGGCGGTTCTTTGCGGTCGGAACGAAACGTGCGATCACGGTATCGCAGGCGGCGTGCGAAGCGGCCTGCACCGCAAGATGAACCATGAGTTCCTCGATCTGCCGGCCCATGGCGCGGCAACTCAGGACATAGTCCACGATTTCGATTGCCGCGCCGGCCTGTTCCCAACTGACGATTCCAGTCAGTCCCAGGTCGCCGAATCGATCGGAGACGGTGACTGCCACAAGGTTGCGGTTCTTTCCGTCTCCGAGCCACTGAACCAGCTCCTTTTCCGTCGTACGTCGCGTGCGAAGGTTGAGCTGATTGGTCTTGTTCATCAATTGGACGATGCGCTTCACATTCGACGCGGAGACCGGGCTTGCGTGGACACGAACCTCCAGGGAGGCGTGCCAGTCGGCGAGTGAGGAGGCGACGTTGAGGTGTTCGCGCCTTTCACGCTCCTGAACGTACATTCGCGTGCGCTCGCGATCCTCGGATGTGATCGACGATCGATCGAAGCAATCGAGTTGACGCAGTGCATCGGCATATTTCGACGGATCGGTCGGCCATTCCGGTACCAGGACCTCCGGCAGGGCCTCGCACACCCGGCCGCGCTCGACCGGGTTGTCATCGATGAACACGACGGATTGCAGGCCGAGATTGAGCTCCTGAACGAGCTCGGCGATGTTCTGGGCCTTGTCCTTCCAGTTGATGCGCCAGCCTGCAAGGTCATCCTTGCGAATAATCATTTCGGGATGCCTGGCGATCGCCTCAAGCGCCACCGCCTCGTCATTCTTGCTGACAATCGCGACGGCGATGCCACGGTTGACGAGCGTCTTGAGCACGCTCTGGAATTCGGAATAGGCCTCGCCGATATGGTCATGGCCGCCGAGCCGCAAGCTTTCCCAGCCGTCGTCACCGACGATGCCGCCCCACATCGTGTCATCGAGGTCGACGACGACGAGTTTGCGATTCTGGCCCGAAGCCGTGCGCAGCGCGGACTTCACATCTGCGGCCGCGGCCTTGAAGACCTTTTCCGTGAATGGCGCCTTGGTCAGAAACCACGACTTGCGATCGCGCGGACTGTCGGATGCGTCGATCCATCTCTGGCTATCGAGCATAAAAACATCGGCAGCCTCACCGAGCTGCTCGGCCAGCCGCAGGTTCATGCGCGCGAGCTGGCGCGCCGCGCCTTGCTTGCCCCAATTCAACAATCCCATGCCGCGATCAAGGAAGGTCGGCACCCAGCTCGCGACAAAGACATATCTGCAGCGCGTTGCAAACTGCTTGATCATCGCGGCGAAGGCATCGACCTCCGCATCGAGGCGATCGATCTGGCTCTGATGCCCCGCCAGCAGTTTGGCGTATTCCGGGATGACGCCTTCGGGACGGGTCCAGATCAGGGCAACGCTATCGGGGGCCGCGCTCTCATTCGAAAGAATCTGGAAGACCTGGCCGTACGGAGCGCTGGCCGCGGCGCATGCCGGCAGTGTGCGGTCGGCGGAGATGTATCTGCTGACCAACTCGGCATTGAAGTCGGACACCACCAATACGTTGCAGGATTTGCTCATGTGCCGACCGCCTCGCCAACCAGCTCGGCGAGCGCGGCAGGCGTCGAAAACCGCGCCAGATTGTCATCCAGCTCCCGCCCGTCGAGCAGGCTGATCTCCTTGCCGGACATTTTGGAGGCCTGGCGCTCGAGGTTGAGAATCAGCATCGTGAGCGCAAGCGAATCGAGGCTGCCGCCTTCGCCAACCAACACTACGTCGGGGCGCTTTTCGATGGCTTCTTCCGGGGGCCTGAGGTCGTTGATCTCGTCGAGGCAACCATAGACCAGAGCGAGTATTTGTCCCGTATTGGGGGGCATTTGCCAGTGTTCCCTAAGTGTCCGGATAGGTGGGTATTTTAGGATTTCGCGCGCCATTTGTCACGCGCGCCGAAACACGGTAAAGGCGCACTTCCTGAATGATCCGCCCGAGCTGGCGCTCGGGGATGAATCGATGCACGCGCAACTGATCGACTTTGCAAGACGGCCGGCGGTCGTGGCGGCCGTCTCCGTCCTGCCGTCGCGCGGGCTGACAGCATGAAGCGGTCCCGTCTGGTTGACCTGCTGATGCGGCCCGCGGTCGCCGGAACCATGTCGGCCCTGATCCTGCGCGTGCTGACGCTCGCAAGCCGCTTTTTGCTCTCGCTCTTGCTGGCGCGGATGCTGACGCCGGCCGAGATGGGCGAATACGGCCTCCTGACCGCGGTGCTGGCTTTCGCGCTGCTTGCGATCGGGCTCGAATTCTATTCCTACACATTGCGTGAAATGGTGCCGGCGACGCCCGAGCGGCGAATCCGGATCATCGTCGACCAGATCGCGCTCTGCATCGGGGCGCTGCTGGCAATCGGCGTTGTCGTTGGCGGCGCAACCTTCGCTGGCGTCTTTCCAGCCCGACTGGCGCCTTGGTTCCTCCTGCTTCTGGTCACCGAGCACGTGTCACTCGAGGCGACGCGAATCCTGATCATCACGTCGCGGCCGGTGCGCGCCTATGTCGGTGTGTTCCTGCGCGGCGGCATCTGGGTCTATGCGATCGCGCTGTTGATGTTTACAACACCTTCGACCCGCACGCTGGAAACGGTGCTGGCTTGGTGGGCGCTCGGCGGCGTGGCGGCAGTTGGCTTTTCAGCCGTCTCGCTCTCCGACCTGCCCTGGCGGGGGCTCGGTGAATGTCGCCCCGACTGGCGGGCGATTCGCCAGGGCTTGCGGACCGCGCGACCGTTCATGTTGACCGCGGGCGGCGCACTGGTGATTTCCTATGTCGACCGCTTTGTGATCAATGAATTCGTCGGGCGTGATGCGCTCGGCATCTATACGTTCTATTCGACCATCCTGATCGGCATGTTGTCGCTCGGCGCATCTGTCTCGCACCAGTTCCTGCCCAAGGTCATTGCCGGACACGCGGCCGGCGCTCAGGCCTATCGCGCTGCACTGCGCTCGTTCTTCTGGTCGATGCTGGCGCTGGCGTCCGGCGCCATGATCTTTTCCGGCCTCGTCATGAGGCCGATGCTCGCGGCGCTCGGATTGTCCGTCTATGCATCGAGTATCTGGGTTTTTCACGCGATGTTGCCGGGAATCTTCCTGCGCATGATGGCCGACGTTCCTTCCTATGCGCTCTACGCCGCACGATCGGACAAATACCTCCTGCTTTGCAATCTCGGTTCCGCGGTCGTGTCGACCGTGCTCAATCTGCTGCTGGTTCCGCGGATCGGAATCTATGGTGCGGCGCTGGCCGGCGGTGTTGCAAGCACCGTGCTGTTCGTCTCGTTGATGGCCTTGGCCTTCCGCAAGGTGAGTGGGAATGGTGGGGAACGCAGTGCAGCTGACGCTGTCGGCCTTCCCACCGATCCGGACATGCTCTACCCCTGAGTTCGCACGGTGCGTCATTGTGGTGTCGGAATGACCTTGCTACATAGCCCTCGCTTGTCGGCGCTATTTTTGAACGGGGCAACATGCAGCGTTTCATTCGGCTAGCTCGTGGCACCTCGTCGCCCGCTACTCTCATTTTGATGGTCTGGTGTGCGGCGCTTGCCCTCGTTGCCGTTGGACCGATCGATTATCCGGCACAGCCGTCGCTGGTCGTGCTGGCGGTGGTCGGTACCGGTCTGTTGTTGTTCCTCGTGGCGTATCGTGGCGGCGGCTTCCTGTTCGAACACTGGTTCGCGCGCCAAGAGCAAATGCGTGCGCCGTCCTCGATGACGCTGAATCGCGTCGTCGTCGCGGCCTCGCTGATCGGCATCACCGGAATCGGCTTCATCGCACTTGATCGTATCGTGCTGAGCGGGGTGAGCAACAGCGGCTATTCCGAGCTGCTGCGCTGTGCGCCGGGACTCGTCGATGCCGTTGCGATCAAGCGGACGCCGCTCTTGTATCTCGGCTACGTGATGTTCTCGTTTGGCTTCGTCTCGATGGTTCTGTTCTTGCTCAGAGGCGAAGTCATCAGGGGCTGGGCGGCGGCGCTTGCGCAGTTGTCGGTCGTCTCTCCGGTAGGGTACGCGCTGCTCTATTCGGGTCGGATGCCGATCCTGCTGGTCCTGGTCCTGCTCGTCGCTGCGATGCTGATCCGCATCAGCGAGGGACGGCAGCCCTTGCCGGCTGGGCACCACCTGGTTCTCAAGACGATCGTGGTGGTCGGATTGTTCGTGATCTATTCCAGTTCGATCTGGTCGAGCCGGCAGAATTTCTGCGCCCAGGTTTCGCCGCTGATCCGCGCATTGGAGGAGAAACAGAAAGAACGTGAGGCTGCTGCGGCGCCGGCTGAGGCTTCGGACAAGGTTGCCCCGGCCCCGGTTGAGACTCCCGTAGTTTCGGCTCAACCCTCAACCGAAGAAGCCAGTCCGGCCCCCCGGCCGACAACGGCTGAGGTGATCACCGCGCCCCATTCAGGCGAGCAGGGGGCTGAGGCCCCGGCCAAGGTCGCCCAGGCCCCGGTCGAAGCTCCTGCGGTTCCGGCCCCCCGGCCGACAACGGCCGAGGTGATCACGGCGCCTCATTCAAGCGAGCAGGGGGCTGAGGCCCCGGCCAAGGTCGCCCAGACCCCGGTCGAGGCTCCTGCGGTTCCGGCCCAACCCTTAACCGAAGAAGCCAGTCCGGCCCCTCGGCCGACGTCGACTGAGGTGATCACAGCGCCCCATTCAAGCGAGCAGCGGGCCGAGGCCCCGGCCAGGGCCGCCCCGGTCGAGGCTCCGGCGGCGCCGGCTGCCCCTTCAACCGAAGCCGGTGCGGCCACCACCCCGCCGAAGTCTACGGAGGTGATTACCGCGACTGATTTCAGCAAGCGGATGGCCGAGGCTACGGCCGCGCCGCCAGAGGCGTCGCAAGTGAGCTCTGCCGATGCCGTGCTTGCGATCATGCTGGAAGCCTGGAACGTGAAGCCGCGCAGCTACGTCACGTCAGCGCTCGAATCCAGCCATCTGTCAGCGCGCGCTGCGATGATCGGCCTCAGCACCTACTTCTATCTGACCCACGGCGTGCGGATGATCGATATCGGCTGGCACGCGCGCGACAAATTCTCCAGGCACTGGGGTGCCTATGAAGTCGGCGTGCTGTCACCGATGCTGCGGGTGTTTGCCCCGGAGAACCTGCATGTGGCCACCATGGAGACGGAGCAGCGATCCGCCGGCACTTACGGCTTCTTCCCGACGGTCTGGCTTGCCGCTTTCATCGATTTTGGAATCGGAGGCGCTGTCGTCTACATCCTGGTCTGGGGATGCGTGGCGGGCTGGAGCGCGGCGGGAGCGAGACGGTCCCGCCTGATGACGCCGCAGCTGCTTTTGGTCTTTGTTCTCGCGAGCATCCTTCTCAGCCCGGTTCAGGGTCCGCTCGGCATCGCCAATTCGGCATTGGTGCTCGGCTCAATGCTCCTCGTCGGGCTAGTCGTCGACGTTTTGACCGGATTCTCGAAGCAAGGCGATCAAGGGAACTATAGTTAGGGATTAGTCGGCAGCGATCATTCGCTGCGAGCGAGCCGCTGTGACGAACTTGCGAGTCCGGACCACCGCGCGGCAATGGCTCTGGCTACGACAGATTACTAAACCATTCGACCGTTTCGTCGACGCTCTGCTGGAACGTGCTGGGAAGCGGCCCGCAGATCGCTTCCGTTGCCGTCAGATCGAATTGGTATTCGGTCAGAATGTTCTTGAGCCTGCGCGAGGTCAGGGGAAACTGCTTGAGCCCAAGCGCAATTGCCGCGTCGCCGGAATGAGCCATTGCCCGCGCGAGAAGGACGGGAATCCTGGGAATCGGCCGGGCTCGCAAGCCGCGTTGAAATGCATCGCCCCAGGCGACCAGATCGAGCGGTTCATAGTCGGCGAGATAGAACGTCTTGCGGTGCATCTGTTCCGGGCTGGCTTTCAGCAATTGCCGATACTGATAGGTAATATTTCCGACGTAGCTGAACGACTTCAGCAACGGCTCGCGTCCGATGTGAAAATAATAACCACGCTGAATCATGCGCAGAAAGCGTCGATAATGCGCGCTCATCCCCGGTCCCCAAACCGTGGTGGGGCGTACGAGGCACCACTGGGTTCCTCCGCCGTCCTGCTCGCGGACGATCTGCTCGGTCAGAACCTTGCTGCGCCCGTAGGATGAGTCCGGATTGTAGTCGGTGTCGCTCTTTGGGGCGTAATCGACGCGACAGACCAGCTGCGACGAGGTCCAGGCGGTCCGTTTGATCGAGGGGGTGCGGCGCACTGCGTCGATGACATTTCGAACGCCTTCGACATTGGCGGGATAGTCCGAGACATCTGCTGTCTCGTCGATATCGATCCGGGCCGCCAAGTGGACCAGCGCATCGGGCGCGCAGGCTTGAACGGTCTCCTGCAATTGTCTGGCATCGAGGATGTCGCAGACAAAATCCGTCGACGGACCGGGGAGCTTGTCGAGACCCTGGACCTCCCAACCTTCGGCTTTCAATCGTTGCGCGAGCGCCTGCCCGATAAAGCCGGAGCTGCCGGTGACAAGAACTTTCATGCGGATTTGGCTGTTTTTGAGCAGGAAGCGGGATCGCTTGACTGGCTTGCCGGGCTGATTTACCAAGCCAAACAGTCGATTGCAAACTGCGGCGAAATCTTCGGAAGCAAGGCTGCATTGCGATCGGCGATTTCCGTCACCCGCTCAGACTCAACCGGCGCTCGCTTCATGAAGGCATTCGTTTCTGCCGTGTTCCAGGCCCTCAACAGCGTCCTGGAGCTGATCGGGCTGCGCCTGATACGCACCAATGCGCCGGTGCGGAACTTCCGTCTGTTCTTTCAGCACTTGAAGTCGCTCGGCTTCGACGTGAAGACCGTGATCGATGTCGGCATCGCCTTCGGCACGCCGCCGATCTACCGGGCGTTTCCCCGCGCTCGCTATTTCCTGATCGAGCCGGTCGCGGAATGCCTCCCGGTCCTCGAGCGCCTGAAGCAGCGGCTCAACGCCGAATATTTCCAGGTCGCGGCCGGCGCCGAGAACGGCGAGGTCACCTTCAACGTGCACGACGACGTCTCGGGATCGAGCTTGTACGCGCAGGTCGAGGGCAAGGTGCTCGACGGCGAGGCGCGGCCGACGCCGATGCGGCGGCTGGATTCGCTGTTGCCGGAGAAGCTCGAGCATCCGGTGTTCCTCAAGGTCGATACCCAGGGCGCCGAACTCGAAGTGCTGAAGGGGCTGGGCTCGCGCATCGTCGAGATCGACGTGATGATCCTGGAAACCACGATGATGCAGGTGCGCCACGGTATCCCCGAATTCGCCGAGATCGTACGTTTCTGCGATGAGGCGGGCTTTGTGGTCTATGACGTGCTGGAAGGCCACATGCGTTCGATGGACGGCGCGCTGGCGCAAATCGATCTGGCCTTCGTCCGCAAGGACTCGCTCCTGCGCAGCAAGACCGGTACTTTCACGCCGGAGCAGATGACGGACTATCTCAAGACGTCGCGCAGGCTTCCGCGGCGCGATGCCTGACCTCGGTTGATCCGCCAGACGGCCGCGCCCGAACCGGACGAAGGACGAAATGGCGAGGCAGCGTTTCCCGGAAGCATTGATCTAGAGCAGGTTACGAGCTAAATCGCAGCGTTGCACTGGGGGATTGCCTTGCCAACCAAGATAAGCCCGAAGCGAATTCTCGCGAACGCTCTTTATCCGAGATATTCAGCGTTTGTAGACAAGCTCAATCGGAACCCGCTGTTCGTCAAGTTCATAAAGGAAAACGAATCGGCGCCCTGTTTTGAAGATCGCTTTATGATGTACGACCACGTCATCGGGCACATCGGCAATGGTGCCGTCAACTATCTCGAATTCGGTGTGTGGAAAGGCGCGAGCATCAAATATTGGGCGGAGCAAAACCGGCATCCTGAGAGCCGTTTTGCGGGATTCGATACCTTCACTGGGCTTCCAGAGGCCTGGGATTTCAGGCCGGCGGGAACATTCGATGTCCAGGGCAAGACCCCGGAGATCACCGATCCGCGGGTCCAGTTCGTCGCCGGACTATTTCAGCAAACTTTGCCGCAGTTCCTCAGCGGATTCTCCCCGCGGAACAGGCTCGTACTTCACCTCGATGCCGACCTCTACTCGGCTACGCTGTATGTCCTGGCTCGGCTGCATCATTTGATCGTACCCGGAACAATCCTGATATTCGACGAGTTCGGCGATGTGCAGCATGAATTCAGGGCCTACAACGACTACATATCGTCGCACATGCGCGAGTGTAAGGTTCTGTGCGGGTCGTTCCAGTACTACACGCTGGCGCTGGAGATATCTAAGTGACGTTGCCTGATTTGGCCGTGGCTGCCCTAACCGATGCGAGATGAACGTAGGAGTACATCACGAGGTAGGACATAATATCGCGATTGTATTGATCTGACGGGTTGCGCTTAAACTCCGCATTGTATCCCGTATAGAGGTTCTCAAACAGGGACTCTCCGTCCAGAACGGCCTTCATCAGTTCTGAGCTGACATAGATTTCCTTGTTGCTCTGCTGAGAATTGACGAGGCCGGTGCCGAATTCCACGGAATGCCTGTCGGTCTCATCGAGCACGATCGAAAGCGTCTTGCCGAGGATCGTAGGGGCAAATTTCGATCGATCGACTTTCGATCGGACGAAGGTGTCGAATTTCACCAGGAAATTATCCACCGCGTCCGAAATGTCGGACTTGTCATGGTCCGAGCTGCGGTAGGTATCGCACGCGTCGATCTTGCCGTAGAGTTCGTAGAACAGTGTCGATGCCGATTTGATGGCGTCGTCATCGTAGGCACGGCCGAGGAATGACTGGCGAATGCCGTCGAAATCGAACGTGTCGCCCGGGTACAGGTCCAGCACTTTCACGGTCTCCGGGATGTCCTGACGAAAGCCTTGTGTGACAAGCGCTGGCGTGGGGAAAATCGAGTCCTGCAGATATTCCGGCTTACCCTTGACGAAAACCGACGCGAAGCCCGCATAGGTGATGAAATTGGAGATACCGAGCTCCGCCGCGTTCTTCGTGCCCACGCGGATCATGCCGCGGACCTTCGACAGCAGCAGGGACTTTTTCTCCGTTGCATCGAAGTTTCGATAGTTCAAGGGAAAGCCGGATGCCGAGTTGGTTTGTGACATGTACACCGCTCGCTTCGGTCCATGCACGGCGACTTCCGCCTGCAGCGCGGTCTTGGTGTGAGGCGTCAGCGCATTCCAGTTGTCGTTGCAGTGGATGACAAGGGCATCCGGGGTGCGAATGGAATAGGTGGCGTCGTCGAGCGAAACCTGGTCATTGCGGAAGCTCTTGATCATGAACGGACCGATTGTGACACCGGCCTCGTCAGCCACCATGTAATTGGTGAGCCCGATCCTTTTGACGCGGTTTGAAACGCTTGGCGACGCGTAATCGGACGATACGATCGCAGTGTTTCTGTCGAACAGGCGCAACAGGTCATCGTCGCAATGATCATCGTGACCATGAGAGATCAGCAGTGAGAGCTTGTCCTTGAGCGCGGCAAGATAGGCCGGATGGACCACCATGGGAAATGTCGGCAGCCAGCTTCCGAAGGCCGGCTTCTCGAACCATGGGTCCGTGAGCAGAAACGAGTCCTTGTACCGGATTAGAACCGACGAGTGATTGATGAAAGTGAGGTCTGTCATCTGTGGGCTGTCCAGACGGTTGGCGGACCGAGCGGCCGTCTGCCGGCAACTGTTTTCGTGTATTTCGTGTATTGAGCCACGCCAGGACGGCAGCAGGCCGTCAGATCTCAGCGAGTACGATAAACAGGCAGCGCCGCTCGCCCTTGTTGACCATGCCGCCGCGATGGATGCCGTTTCCGTCGAATAGGATGCAGTTGCCGTAATTCGACGTGGCGCTGAAATGCCCCTCGCGCAGGCGCGGCACCTCCGGCGAGTCGTCTGGCAGATCGCCGCCGAAATCGGCCTTCTTGCGCAGGAACGCCGGCAGCGCCATGAATTTCTTGCGCGCCTCGGGCTTGCGGCCGGAGAAGCCGGAGAAATCGTTGGTCCGGCGCACCATGCCTTCGAACCAGCCGACCTTGGCGTTCTGGCTGCCGCGGATGTAGCAGAACGGGCCGCCGTCGGGGCCGATGTCATGGACATAGATTGCGCATTTGAGCATGCCGTAGGTGGCATCGACGTGCAGGTAACTGGCCCAGGGATCGGCGAGCTGGGTGTCGGGAAATACGCGCCGCCAGAACGCGAGATCCTGGTCGTTGATCTGTGCATTGACATGCTTCACGCCGACCGGGCGGCCGAGATAGGCGCTCGCGGCCTCGGCGATGCCGTAGCGCTTGAAGATGCCGTCGACGATCGCAAACGCGTTCTGGTCGGCCGAGCGCGTGCACCAGTAGACGTTGTCGTCGAACTTGCGCTTCTCCGGCGGAAGGTGGACGCGGCGTTCGTCGAGCTTGTCGAAGGCCGGCTTGGTCGCGGTGCGGATCTGATCGAGCTCGTCGGGCGTCAGCGTCAGGCAAACGATTCCGTCGGATTTGATCTGGTTCAACAGCGTCGGGTTCGCCGGAATTGCCGGACGCCGCGCGCCGGTCAGTGAACCGAGGATGCGGCTGGCGCGGATCCGTGTGTACATCGTGATGTAGCGCAGCGCGGTCGAGGCATTGAGGCCGCTGAAGCCGGCTTCCTTGCTCAGCAGGGGCATGTTCTCGTAGTCGACGATGCGGCGGATGGTGACGAAGGCGAAGGTGCGTACGAACACCTTTAGCGCCTGGAGCCGTTCGGCCAATGTCGGCTTCTGCAGCATGCGGCCATAGGCGGGATGGGCGTCATAGTCGATCTCGGGCAGGGTGGTGCCACGGTAGGGCGGAATCGGCAGCTCGCGGATATCGGCGGCACGCGCGGTCGGCGCCACTTCTGAAAGCGAGTCGATTGTCGTCATGACGGTCTCCAGCGGCGCGCGGATCATTTGCAAGGCCGCCCGATCTATACAACCTGTGGCGTTGTGCAAGCAACCGCGCCGGAGTGTTATGAGACCGGATCTGGCCCGCTGAGCGGAGCTTCTAAGTCGTGGAAATGCTTAGGGAAAGCTTGGCGAAGGTCGATCTTTTGAAGGGTTCCAGCAATTCGCTCCGACGCACCCCCGAGGCCATAGGGCGGCACAAGCGACGGGTCGGGATGGAACCGGCCCGCAAAGATGTTTTCGAGGGCAGCTAGGATTGCCGCGGAGTCGGCCGGGCAATCGATGATCGAGGCGGCGCGCAACCGGCCGAGTTGGCGGTCGCCGATATTGATCGAGGGCACGCCGACGGCTGGTGCCTCCAGGATGCCGCTCGAGGAATTACCGACCACGGCATCGGCAAGCCGCAGCGCTGCCCAGTAGCGCTCGCTGCCGAGCGACGTGAACAAATGCGCCCGATCGGGCCGCGACGCCACGAAGGCGCGGATCGCATCGTCGATCGCGCGATAGCCGGGATCGGCATTGACGCCGGTGAAGACAAAGCTGCGATCTTCGATTTCGACCAGCGCGCCGAGCAGCGCCGCGGCGTTGGCCGCGTCGGCTTCCGGCTGCGCCGTTGTCGGATGCAGCGTCACCAGCAGGAAGCGTTCCGGGCCGGTGATGCCCAGTTGCGCGAATAGCTCGGCGCGGCTGAGCACGGGCGCGGTGCTCGCCATATCGAGGCCCGGCGCGCCGACGTTGAAGACGAAGTCGGGGTTCTCGCCCATCTGGATGACGCGTCGCCGATACGGCTCGGCCGCGACAAAATGCAGGCAGGCCATCTTGGTGATGGCATGGCGGATGGCGTCGTCGAAGGCGCCGGCGGTGACTTCCCCGCCATGGATATGCGCGATCGGGATGTTCAGAAGGGTCGCTGCGACCGCGGCCGCCAGGATCTCGTAGCGGTCGCCCAGCACGACAAGGAGATCGGGTGCGAGCTTCGGCAGCACGTCTGCAAAGCCGGAGACGGCGATGCCGGTGCCGCGGGCCACCGTCGCGGCGCGATCGTCGTCGAGCTCGAGATCGATCTTCGCGGCGATCGGAAATCCGTCGGTTTCGATGATCCGCCAGGTCTCGCCGAATCTCGGTACCAGATGCATGCCGCAGGCGATGACGCTGAGATCGACGTCGTCCATTTTCTGCAGCCGCGTCAAAATACCTCGCAGCAAGCCGTAGTCCGCCCGTGCCCCGGTGACAACGGCGATGCGGCGGGGCGCGGCTTTCATGGTGATGTCAGCCACGGCGAGGCGTCGAGCATGCCGTGCTCGATGACGTAGGATGCATAGGCAAGATCGGCTGCGCTCTCGATCTCGATCGAGTGCATCCGGTCCATCATGATTCCGTAGCTCGCGGCCGGATCGGCGTAGATCTTGCGGTGTTTGCGCATGGCGTCCCAGCCGACCAGATAGAGCGCGCCGTTCATGGTCACCTCGATCGGCTGATCCTGGCGGCGCTGCGCCGGTGTCTTGAGCATCCTGTCGACGATGCCGCCGATCGAGCCGTCCGCGCCGAGCGTGCCAACGAAGATCGACGAGACCTCGGTCTCGCGCATGCCGACCACGAGGCTGGCCTTGCGCACCAGGAACAGTTCGATCGCCTCGTCGAAATGTTCGGGGCGCGCGAACGGCGACGACGGTTCCAGCAGCATGATAGCGTCGTAGCGCCGTCCTTCATGCGCCTCGATCCAGTCCATGGCATGCAACACCACGTCGTTGGACGAGGCGGTGTCGGTCGCAAGCTCGGCCGGCCGCTCGAACAGCATTTCGGCACCGTGGCGCACCGCCTCGTTGCGGATCTCAGCACTGTCGCTGGAGACGATCAGCCGCGAGCAATAGCGGGACTGCAGCGCCGACTTCGCCTTGTAGCCGATCAGGCTGAGCCCGCCGATTTCGCGCAAATTCTTGCCCGGCAGTCCCTTCGATCCGCCGCGCCCCACCAACAGGAACAATATCTGTGCCGTCTCAGCCATGCGCTTTCGATGAGTCCTGCCGCTGGCATCCCCGCGAGGGATGCGCAAGTTCTTACCATTGCACGGCTTTCAGTTGTGCCAGCCGCAACCCGCTTGCGTTGCTTTTACCAGTGTACTCGACTAAGACAACCGCTTGATTGGAGGGTGATTTCGGTTGCCCACCGCGTCCCGCGACGAAACCGCATGCATCGCCGAACCCTGATCATTGCCGAGGCTGGCGTTAACCACAATGGCGACCCTGCGCGGGCTCTCGCGCTGGTCGACGCGGCCGCGCGCGCGGGCGCCGACGTCGTCAAGTTTCAATCGTTTCGCGCCGACAAATTGGCGACCAGCGACGCTGCCAAGGCGAGTTATCAGAAGGTCACGACCGGAAGCGAACAGTCTCAGCTCGAGATGCTGCGCGCGCTCGAGCTGAGCGAGGACGACGAGGTGCGCATCGCGGCCGCCTGCACCGCCGCCGATATCACCTACATGTCGACGCCGTTCGACGCCGACAGCGCAACCCACCTCGTCCGACGCATCGGCGTCGCCACGCTGAAGGTCGGCTCCGGCGATCTCACCAACGCACCGCTGTTGTTGCATCTTGCGCGCTTCAAGCTGCCGATCATCCTGTCGACCGGCATGGCGACGCTCGCCGAAGTCGAGCAGGCGCTCGGCGTCATCGCGTTCGGCTATCTCGGCGATGCCCGTACGCGGCCGACGCCGGCCGACCTCGCAAACGTCCTGCTTGACCGTGCGGCCTGGACCGAGCTGCGCACCAAGGTCACGCTCCTGCACTGCACGACCGAATATCCCGCCGATCCGCAGTCGATCAATCTGCGCGCGATGGCGACGTTGCGCGATGCGTTCGGGCTTCCGGTCGGCTTCTCCGATCACAGCCGCGGCATTCACATCGCCGCCGCCGCCGTGGCGCTCGGCGCCACCGTGATCGAGAAGCACCTGACGCTCGACCGCAATCTGCCCGGCCCCGATCACCGCGCCTCGATCGAACCGGACGAGCTGGCCGCGATGATCGCTTCGATCCGCGATATCGAGGCCGCGCTCGGCGATGGCCGCAAGGTGCCGGCTCCGGAAGAACTGCCGAACCGGACGGTGGCGCGCAGGAGCCTCGTCGCCATCCGTGCGATCAAAAGCGGCGAGCGCTTCACCGAGGACAATCTCGGCGTCAAGCGGCCCGGCAATGGCATTCCGCCGATCGAGTACTGGACCTATCTCGGCAGGCCCGCGCCGCGCGACTACGCGGCCAACGAGGCGCTGGAACCATGAGCCTGATCGTGCTCTGCGCCGGCGGCCATGCTCGCGTTGTCATCGAAGCATTGCTCAGCCGTGGCATACGGCCGACGGCCGTGACAGACCGCGACCCCACGCGCATCGGCGAGGCCGTTGGCGGCGTTCCGATCACCGGACCGGACGAAGATATCCTGAAGATGGACGCCAATGCAGTCGAACTCGCCAACGGTCTCGGCAACCAAGCCTCGCGTTCGGATTCCGGGTTGGCGGGCCGGCGGGCGCTGTTTGGCCGTTTTGCCGGCCTGGGCTACAGGTTTCCGGTCATATCGCATCTATCAGCCGTGATCGCGTCAGACGCGGCGCTCGGCGACGGTGCGCAGGTGATGGCCGGTGCCGTGATCCAGCCGGCCGCGCGGATCGGCCGCAATGTCCTGGTGAACACGCGTGCGGTGGTGGAGCATGACTGCCTTGTCGGCGATCACGCCCATATTGCTCCGGGGGCAATACTTTGCGGCGGCGTGTCGGTCGGCGAGGGCGCGCATATCGGTGCGGGAGCCGTGGTTTTGGGGGGCGTCAGCGTCGGAGCGGGATCGATCGTTGCCGCCGGCGCCGTGGTCGCAAGAAATGTCGAGGCCGGCGCATTCGCCGGCGGCGGCCGGGATTAAGTCATGAACGAAGTGTGCTTTGTCAGTGAAGATACGCCTTTGATCGAGACGCTGCGGCGGATCGATCAGGGCCATTTGCAGCTTGCCGTCGTCGAGCGCGACGGCAAGATCGTCGGGACCGTGACCGACGGCGACGTGCGGCGCGGGCTGCTCGGCGGTATCGGCCTCGATGCGTCCGTCGACCACGTCATGAACCGCACTCCGATCACCGCGCACGTCGGCATTTCCAATCCCGCGGCCCTCAATCTGATGCGCAAGCATTCGATCCACCAGCTGCCGGTCGTCGATCCCGAAGGCCGGGTGGTCGAGGTCAAGCTGATCGACGATCTCGCGCTCGGGCAGCAGTCCGACCACTGGGTGGTGTTGATGGCCGGCGGCCTCGGCTCGCGGCTGAAGCCATTGACCGACGACGTTCCGAAGCCCCTGATCCGCGTCGGCGACAAGCCGATCCTGGAAACCGTGCTCGGCGGCTTCGTCAAGGCCGGCTTCGGCAAGTTCTTCATCTCGGTCAACTACAAGGCGGAGATGATCCGCGACTATTTCGGCGACGGCTCGGCCTGGGGCGTCGAGATCGAGTACCTCCAGGAGAATGAGCGCCTCGGCACCGCCGGTGCGCTCTCGCTCCTGCCGGAGCGCCCGAAGCAGCCTTTCTTCGTCATGAACGGCGACCTGCTCACGACCGTGAATTTCGAACAGATGCTGAAATATCATCGCGAGCACCAGGCGTTCTCCACCGTTGGCATCCGCGAGCATGCGGTGACGGTGCCGTTCGGCGTGATCGATTTCGAAGATCATCGCCTGCTCGGGATTCGCGAGAAGCCGACCCAGAAATTCTTCGTCAACGCCGGCGTCTATCTGCTCGATCCGGGCGTGCTGGATCATCTTCAGGCCAACGAGACCGTCGACATGCCGACGCTGATCGAGCGGACGATTGCGGACGGCAAGCAATCGGTGGTGTTCCCGTTGCGGGAATACTGGATCGATGTCGGTCGTCTCGACGACCTGCAGCGCGCCTCCGACGAATTCCAGAGGATCTTCGGATGAGCACCGAGCGCTCGCTCCGCGAAATGATGTCGCTCAGTGGGCGCGTGGCGCTCGTCACCGGCGGTGCCGGCCATATCGGTCGGGCGATTGCCAACGGCCTGGCCGAACTCGGCGCCAGTATCGCGCTTGTCGATATCGCGGAGTCCACTGGTGCCGATGTCGCTGCGAAGCTGACCGAAAGCTGGTCGGTCAGTGCCGAGACCTTCGCGTGCGATTTCGAGCAATCCGCCGCCGTGCAGGAGCTGCCGCGTCGGGTGCGCGAAAAGTTCGGCCGCATCGACATCATCGTGAATTGTGCCGCCTTTGTCGGCACCAGCGGGCTCGAGGGCTGGGCGGTGCCGTTCGCGCAGCAGTCGGATACGACCTGGCGGCGGGCGATCGAGGTCAACCTGACCGCTCCGTTCATCCTGATCCAGGCCGCCGCGGAAGACCTGTCGGCGTCAGGTCATGGCAGCGTGATCAATATTTCCTCGATTTACGGGCTCGCCGGGCCGGATTGGCGGCTCTACGAGGGGACCAGCCTCGGCAATCCGGCGGCCTATGCGGCCAGCAAGGGCGGCCTGCTGCAGATGACCCGATGGCTCGCCACCACCATGGCGCCGCGGGTCCGGGTCAATGCGGTGGCGCCGGGTGGTGTATTCCGGGCCACGCCGGAGCCGTTCCTGAGCCGATACGTGGACCGCACGCCGCTTGCGCGCATGGCGCGCGAGGACGATATGAAGGGCGCCGTGGCCTATCTGGCGAGCGATTTGTCGGCCTACGTGACCGGGCAGTGCATTGCGGTCGACGGAGGGTGGACGGCGTGGTAAGCCCGCGGCAAATCATGCAATTGCGAGAATCTTGGAAATGTTGAGCTGTAGCAAATGCTTGTTGCCGGAAACGGCTGAGGCGACATCGTTCGATGATGCGGGTTCCTGCAGCGTCTGCGCGCAGATCGAAGTTCGCGACACCCTGATCAATTGGGACGAGCGCCACGGCCAGATGATGGAACTGGTTGCGCAATACCGCGACAAGGGCCTTTACGACTGCATCGTGCCCTATTCAGGCGGCAAGGACAGCGTTTTCCAGCTCTGGTACGTGGTGAAGAAACTCGGCCTGAAGCCGCTGGTGGTGCGTTTCGACCACTGGTTCTACCGGCCGCTGATCGAAGAGAACAACACCTCTGTCTTCAAGCAGCTTGGCGTCGATGTGCTGAACTTCACGCCGAACTGGCATGTGGTGCGCGAACTGATGCTGGAATCGCTGAAGCGCCGCGGCGACTTCTGCTGGCACTGCCATACCGGCATCTATGCCCACACCATGCAGATCGCGATCCGCTACGAGACGCCGCTATTGTTCTGGGGCGAGAGCCTGGCCGAATACCAGTCGTTCTATTCCTACGACGAGATGGAAGAGGTCGACGAGAAGCGCTTCAACCGTGCGATGAATCTCGGCATCACCGCCGACGACATGTACGAATTTTTGGGCGGCCGCGTCGCCAAGCGCGACCTCTATCCGTTCGTTTATCCGCCGCGCAAGGAGCTGATGCGGATCAAGTGCCGCTCGATCTGCCTTGGCAGCTACATCAAGTGGGACACCAAGAAGCACGTCGAGATCATCAAGCGCGAGCTCGGCTGGAAGGGCCAGGAAGTCGAGGGCATTCCGCCGGAATACGATTACGAGAAGATCGAGTGCTTCTTCCAGGGCGTGCGCGACTATCTGAAATTCATCAAGCGCGGCATGGGCCGGACCAACCACCTCTCCAATATCGACATCCGCAACAAGCGCATGACCCGCGAGCAGGGCGAGGCGCTGGTCCGCGAGTTCGACGGCAAGCGGCCGCCGAGCCTTGATCTGTTCCTCGACTATCTGCAGCTCACGGAGGAACAGTTCCTCGGCATCGCGATCAAGCACGAGGTCAGCCCGTGGCAGTTCTCGCCGAACGATGTCGAGCCGGGTCGGCGGATGCCCGATATGGACAAGTGGAACAACACAAATGTGCCGTGGCCGAATCATCCGGGTGTCGAAATCGGCGGCAAGGGATAGTTTAAGGGATAATCGAGGTTTGACTGGACGGCGCCTTGGAGGCGCCGCAGGGAGCGGGGCGATGTCAGGCGTTGCGATCGTCGATTACGGCATCAACAATGTGCGGTCGGTGCGCAACGCCGTCGAATATTGCGGCTTCGACCCCGTCGTGACCCATGACGCGGACGCCATCGCGGACGCCTCGCACGTGATCCTGCCGGGTGTCGGCGCGTTCGGCGACGCCATGGCCAACATCCGCGCCCGCGGCATCGACGAAATGCTCGAGCGCCACGTCCGAGAGAAGGGCAAGCCGTTTCTCGCCGTGTGCCTTGGGATGCAGCTCCTCGCCAAGACCTCCGAGGAGCACGCCGATGACGCCGTCCCGCATCGCGGGCTCGGCTGGTTCGATGCCGACGTCTTGCGCCTGACGCCCAACGACCCCGCGTTGAAGATCCCGCATATGGGCTGGAACATGGTGGCGAAGGAGCGCAGCCATCCGATCCTCGCCAACATCCGCGAGAGCAATCTGGCATTCTATTTCGTGCACAGCTTCGCCATGCGCTGCAACGCGCCCACCGACGTGGTGGGCTACGCCCAGTACGGCCAGCCGGTCACCGCGATCATCGCGCGCGACAATATCGCAGCCACCCAGTTCCATCCCGAGAAGAGCCAGGACTCCGGGATCGAGCTGGTGAGCAATTTCCTGCGCTGGAATCCTTGAAAAGCCCGCGATGCTGAAGAAGCGCCTGATCCCGAAATTCCTGCTGCGTGACGGCCGGCTCGTGAAATACGTCCGCTTCTTCGAGAACGAGCGCATCGCCGGCAATCCGGTGACCACCGCGAAGGTCTACAACGACTACGGCGTCGACGAGCTGATCGTGCTCGACATCGTGCCTAGCGCCGCCTCGCGCGGCCGCGTCGTCGAGATCATCGAGCGGATGTCGGAAGAAATCTTCATGCCGTTCACGGTCGGCGGCGGCGTCAAGACGCTTGACGACGTCAACATGCTGCTGCGCGCCGGCGCCGACAAGGTGTCGGTCAATTCGGAGGCGGTGCGGCGGCCTGAATTCCTGCGCGAAGCGGCGCGCACCTTCGGCGACCAGTGCATGACGGTGTCGATCGACTACAAAAGGATCAGCCCGGACCGTGCCAGCGTGTTCATTGACGGTGGCCGCGAACATGTCGCGCTCGATCCGATCGAATGGGCGCGGCGCTGCGAGGACCTGCATTGCGGCGAGGTGCTGCTTGGCTCGATCGACCGCGACGGCACCATGAGCGGTTATGACCTCGACATCATCCACGCGGCATCCCGCGTGCTGAGCGTCCCCTTGATTGTCTCCGGCGGCTGCGGCTCGCTGCAGCATGCGATCGATGCGCTGGAGGCCGGCGCGTCCGCGGTGGCGATCTCCTCGATGTTCCTGTTCACCGACCACAGCCCGATCAAGCTGCGCAGCCATCTCGCTTCGCGCGGTCTCGACGTGCGTTCAAGCTCCTCAAGCAGGAATTAGCACCGTGCAGCTCTCGCTCGGCCGCAATGAACTCGCCCTCTATGTGCGCAAGCAGTTCGAGAACCTGTTCCCTGACGCCACCGATCTCTCCGATCTGCCGAAATTTGTCGATTCTGCGCTCGGACGGATCGAGCATTGCTTCTCCCGCGTCAGGCTGAAGGGGTTCTTCGCCAACGGTGAGGCGCGGTTCTCGCATTGGCACTCCGACCAGTACGCGATCTTCCTGTATTATCTCGCCAATAGCGCATTCCGCGAGAAGCCCGGCCATCCGATTGCCGACAAGGCCTATGCGCTCAACAAGGCGCTGCACGCGCTCGACGCGTTCTACGAGGTGGAGCTGCCCGACGTGTTCGCGGTTCAGCATCCGGTCGGCACCGTGCTCGGCCGCGGCAGCTACGCCGACTATTTCATCTGCTATCACAATTGCACGGTCGGGGCGAACCTCGAGAACGACTATCCGTCGTTCGGCCGCGGCGTCGTGATGTATGGCGGCAGCCGGGTGATCGGCAAGACCGCGGTCGGCGACAACAGTTTCGTGTCGACGGGGGCGATCTTCATCGACGGCGGTGCGCTCGCCGCCGACAGCGTGCTGCATGGAATCTATCCCAATGCGCGCCGTTCGGCCACGACACGCAACGTGGTGCACGATATTTTCGGGATCACAAGCTGATCAGAGCTCGCGAGTTGGTCAAGTCAGCCGCTTGAACCCGGAATGGGCGACCGGGCCGCGCAGCAATTGCCTGACGGCCTTCTGGTCGATCGCGATGCGCAGGTCGCGGAACACCTCGTTCACCGCCTCCAGATAGCGGTCGACATGGGCATCGGTGTGCGCAAACATCGCATAGAACGAGCCGGTGGCGAAGATACCCCGGTCGAGCATCATCTGGGTGAAGAGCGTGCGCACCTCCTGCGCCTCCGGCAGGTCGAACGCGAAATGGCCCAGCGGCGAGATACCGGAGACGTGCAACGGCAGGCCGGTGGCCTGCGCCGCTTCCGCCCAGCCCTTCTGCACGCGCCCACCGATCCGCATTAGGTGCCTTGCGACGTTCTGCTCGCGATGCTTGCGCAAGGTGGCGAGGGCTGCGACCGGGCCGACGCGCTCGGTCCAGGCCGTCGAACTGACGAAGGTCTCCTGCGCGGCATCCATCACCGACGCACGGCCAACGATGGCCGACATCGGAAAGCCGTTGGCGATCGCCTTTGCGAACACGGCGATATCCGGGTCGACGCCGTAGGCGAGATGCGCACCGCCCGAGTTGATGCGGAATCCCGAGGTCACCTCGTCGAAGATCAGGACCGCGCCGCAGCGGTCGGCGAGCGCGCGAATGCCCTTGATGAAGGCAGGCTCCGGTTCGCTCGAGCGCACCGGCTCCATCACGATCGCAGCGAGCCGCTCGCCATGCTCAGCGACGATGGCCTCGATCTCGTCGAGCTTGTTGAAGTGGAACGGCTGCATTAGCCCGGCGAGGCCGCGCGGCACGCCCTTGGTATCGAGGCCGGGCAGCAGGTGACCATCTAGCGCGGTGGTGGCGCCGAGATTGGCGCTCAGATACCAGTCATGCCAACCGTGGTAGCCGCAGAACGCCACCATGTCGCGGCCGGTCGCAGCGCGCGCGATCCGGACCGCGATCGCCATCGCTTCGCCACCGGCGCGGCTAAAGCGCACCATGTCCGACCACGGATGCAACTCGACCAGCAGCTCGGCGAGTTCGACATCCTCGGCGCAATTCAGCGTCGACATCGAGCCCAAGTCGATCGCAGCCTTGACCGCCGCATCGACGTCAGGATCAGCGAACCCCAAAATGGTGGCCCCGATCCCGCAATAGCTCATATCGAGATAGGTCTTGCCGTCGAGGTCGGTGACCTCCGCGCCCTTGGCCGACTTGAAATAGCTCGGCCATTGCTCGGGAAGGAACATTTCCGGCCGCTTCGAGAGCAGTTGCGTGCCGCCGGGCATGACCTTGCGCGCGCGCCGGTAAAGTATCTGTCCTGTTCCCGACATCAAATCCTCCAGCCTTCCGACGCCGGATTCCCCGGCGGAAAGCGCTCGGGTGAATACCCCATGGCTTGGCCTCGGGCAAGGCGACCCGCCCGTTCACCTTAGCTTGAATTCGTCGCGCAGGACTGCAAGAAAACCGCGGGATGAGCGGGCAGGGGCGACCGAGGTTATGCATATTTCACCAGGCGACAGGCGTTTTCAGGCAGCAGGCATTGCTGCCCTCGGCTGCGTCGTCCTTTTGTGGCTGATCCTTTCAGCAATCGCGGTACCCCGCCAAGGGACCTGGGCGGACGAAACCGGGTACATCCTGAAGTCGTGGTGGTACATCACGGGAGTTGTCCGCCCTTACTCCGCTGAGGATGCGACATGGTATCAGCCCCTGATCTTCTATGTGATCGGGATTTGGCAGTGGATCGTCGGCCACGACGTAGCTGGATCGCGGTCGATCACCGTGTTGATTACAGCGATCAACATCGGCCTGCTGGCGGAGCTCCTGCGTCGGCTCAATTGCGGCGTCTGGCCGATCGTCTTTGCGATCGTCGTCTTCGCGCTGACGGAGGACAGCATATTCTATTTCAGCAGCGCGACCCCGTTTGCGCTCTCGATCTGCCTCCAGCTCATTGCTACGCACTTGATGCTGACGATGCGACGCAGCGCCGACTACGCCGTCGTCGTTGCACTCGCTGTCGTTTTGACCATGATCTATTTTGTCAGGATCAATCTGGTTTCGTTCATTGCTGTGAGCCTGGCAATCGTCTGGGTCAGGGCCGGTCGCGATCGTTGGCGCGTGTATTTCGTTTCCGCGGCGGCCTTCGTCCTCATCTGGTCGGCGCTGGCCTGGGTCTGGGGTCGCCGCTTCATATACGTTTCGTTGTGGTTTCCGAACGTCACGGACTGGCTGTTTCGCACCGGAGGTCTCCCGCCGCTTTTCCCACATGCGGTGAGCCTCAGCCACCAGATGCTGCTGGTCGACAGTCCGTCGCGTTCCCTGGCCGAGCAATTCGCCTACGTATTCGGTTCGGACATGATGGTGAACTGGTTCCTGGCGCATCATGTGCTGCCCGTCGCAGCAACCATCCTTGCGCTTGGAGCCTTGGTGGTTCGTCGGATGCCGAACCGCGGATGGATCGCGACATTTGTCGCGGTCTACATCTTCCTGCTGCTATTCCACCATCTGGGCGCACAGGCGTATTGTCCGGTTTGTATCCAGGGTTACGCCAACTATTTTGACTACCTCGCGGCCCTTGCGGGCGCACTCGCACTGAACGGATTGTCCGAGCCGGCCGTGAGAAAGACGGCCAGCCGCATGATCTCGGTCGCGGCGATCGTGCTGTCGCTTGTGCTGGCTTCGTTGCAGTCGTGGTACCTCGTGGGGAGCAACAGGCTGCCTTCGATCCGCAATCAGGAAACTTCCGTTTCCGGAGAGCTCCACCAGGTTAGCGATGGTCTGAGGACGCTGCTTCCGGCGAACTCGGTGGTGGGGTTTATCGGTTCAGATTCAAGAATTCCGCTCGCGCTGTATTACGCAGGCATTCGGGTCCCTCCTGTCACCTTGACCCTGACATCGTCCTACCGCCGCCTGAACGACAATCTGACGGCCGGGCAAAGGGTGTCGACGATTGCGGAGATTGACGATCTATCGCTTTGGACCGACCAAACCGCCGAAAACTGGATGCGCAACGATTTCGAGATTGTTGTGGTGCAGCGGCGACCGGACAGATTTCCGTCCTGGCTGGTCTGGGCCCCGGAGGCGCCGCTCGTCAAGCGCGGGCTGGCGAAGTGTTTCGAAAGGATAGACGCTCGATCATTCGACGATCTCAAGCCTCCCCTGTCGATCGAGCTCTACCGTCGCACGAACCACGGCGAAACCTGCGTTCATGATTGAGGCGGAGAGTGTCCTCGAAAGCGACGGGATCAGGGTTGCGTATTTTGCAGGCGCCGACGCACCCCGAGCCTTGTTTTGCCGGGGCGACCGGCGCATATGCCTTGCCTTGTTCCAAGTTTTCCGAGTAATGGACGTTATCGAACGGCCGGCAAGGCCGCTTGTTCCCTCGGCTCTCTTCGGCCGGTTGCAATGGCTGGCGATTAGACAAAATTGGGCCTGTGCATGATCAGATTTGGCCTGCTCGGTTGCGGGCGTATCGCCAAGCGTCACTCGGACCTGCTCGGCGGCAATCACATCCAGGGAGCGAGCCTCGTTGCGGTTTGCGACGCGGTTCGCGCGCGTGCCGATGCGGTCGCCGCGAAGTTCGCAGTTCCCGCCCATTACGACCTGGACGAATTCCTGGGCCGCAAGGACATCGATGCCGTCGCGGTGCTGACGCCGAGCGGGATGCATCCCGCGCACGTGATCGCCTGCGCCAAGGCGGGCAAGCATGTCGTGGTCGAGAAGCCGATGGCGCTGCGGCTGCAGGACGCCGACGACATGATCCGGGCCTGCGACGAGGCCGGCGTCAAGATGTTCATCGTCAAGCAGAACCGCTTCAACGTGCCTGTCGTCAAGGCGCGCGAGGCGCTCGATGCCGGCCGCTTCGGCAAGCTCATCCTCGGCACCGTGCGCGTGCGCTGGTGCCGGGATCAGGCCTATTACGACCAGGATAGTTGGCGCGGCACCTGGGCCTATGACGGCGGTGTGCTGACCAACCAGGCGAGCCACCACGTCGACATGCTGGAGTGGTTCTTCGGGGATGTCGTGACCGTCCACGCGCGCGCGAGCACAGCGCTGGCCAGGATCGAGACCGAGGACACCGCCGTCGCAACGCTGAAATTCCGCAATGGCGCGCTCGGGATCATCGAAGCGACCACCGCCGCGCGCCCGACCGATCTCGAGGGATCGCTCTCGATCCTGGGCGAGGGGGGAACGGTCGAAATCTCCGGCTTCGCCGTCAACCAGATCCGGCACTGGCGCTTTGTCGATGAGTTGCCGTCGGACAAGGACGTCGTCGAGAAATTCTCGGTCAACCCGCCCAATGTCTACGGCTTTGGCCATCAGGCGTACTATCACCATGTGGTCGACTGCCTTGTGAACCAGCGCGCTGCGCTGGTCGACGGGCTCGAGGGGCGCCGGAGCCTGGAGCTGATTTCCGCGCTCTATGAATCGATCGAGACCGGTGCGGAAGTAGCCTTGCGCTTCACGCCGCGGCTGAGCCGGCTGGGTGTCGTGTCGTGAACCAGCCCGAGGTGCACCAGGTGGGAATCCGTGACGTCGAATTCGGCGTCGGGGTCAGCATCGTCGAGCCGTGCAACCTGTACGGCTGCAAGATCGGCAACGACTGCTTCGTCGGTCCGTTCACCGAAATCCAGCAGGGCGTCGTCATCGGGGCGCGCAGCCGCGTGCAGTCGCATGCATTTGTCTGCGAACTGGTGACGATCGGGGAGGACTGCTTCGTCGGCCATGGCGTGATGTTCGTCAACGATACGTTCTCGACCGGAGGGCCGGCGCGCGGGCGCAAGGAACTGTGGCGCGAGACCGTGATCGGCAACCGGGTTTCGATCGGTTCAAACGCCACCATCATGCCGGTCAGGATCGCCGACGACGTCGTCATCGGCGCCGGATCGGTGGTGACCAAGGATATCGTGACGCCGGGCACCTATGCCGGCAATCCGGCGCGCCGGCTGCTGGCGGGTCAATAAGGGGACGATCGATGCCGGTGCCTTTTGCCGACCTGCAGTTGCAGTACCAGACCATCAAGGGCGAGATCGATAGTGCGATCGCCGGCGTCATCCGCGACAACGCCTTCATTCGCGGCAGCTATGTCGATGCCTTCGAACGCGAGTTTGCCGCGGCCGCCGAGGTCGCGCATTGCGTCTCGTGCGCCAACGGCACCGACGCGCTTTATCTCGCCATGGCGGCGCTGAAGGTGAAGCCGGGCGACGAGGTGATCACCACCGCGCATTCCTGGATCTCGACCTCGGCGATGATCACCCATTCCGGCGCCACCGTCGTGTTCTGCGACACCGACGGTGAGACGTTCACGATCGATCCGGCGGCGATCGAGGCCGCGATCACGCCGCGTACCGTCGGCATCATTCCAGTGCATCTCTACGGCCAGCCCGCCGATATGGACGCGATCATGGCGATCGCAAGGAAGCACAAGTTCTGGGTGATCGAGGATTGCGCCCAGGCGCACCTCGCGCGCTACAAGGGCCGCATGGTCGGGACGTTCGGCGAGGCTGCGACCTATTCGTTCTATCCCGGCAAGAATCTCGGTGCGATGGGCGACGCCGGCGCGGTCGTCACCGACGATGCTGATCTTGCCGAGCACATGACCATGCTGGCGCGCCATGGCGGACTGGTGAAGCACCAGCACCATATCGAAGGCGTCAACAGCCGGCTCGACGGCATGCAGGCCGCAATCCTGTCGGCCAAGCTGCCGCATCTCGCCGGCTGGACCGAGGCGCGGCAGGATGCCGCGAAAGTCTATGACGTCGGGCTCAACCAGATCGAGGACGTGGTGGTGCCGGAAGTCGCGCCCGCGCGCAGCCACGTTTATCATCTCTACACGATCAGGCATCCGCGTCGCGACGCCTTGGCGGCGCACCTCAATGCCAACGGCGTACAGATCGCGATCAACTATCCGACCGCGCTGCCGTTCCTCGCGGCCTATGCGCGCTTCGGCCATCGCCCGGAGCAGTTCCCGAATGCGCATCGCGATCAGGGACAGATTCTCTCGCTGCCGATGTTTGCGGAGATCACGCGCGAGCAGCAGAACGAGGTCATCGAGCTGGTTCGAAGATTTTAGCTGGCAGCCCTGATTTGCGCGACGACGTCGCGGTAGCGGGCCAACGCCCTTTCTTCGGTGAATTTCCGGGCGGCAACCGCCGCCATCCGGCCCATCTGCGAGACCTCGCTCAGGTCGGCTGCGGCAACGCGGATCGCCTCAGCGAGGCGTGCAGGATCCTCAGGGGGGACCACCCAGCCGATTTTTTCGCCGAGAACTTCGATCGCGGCTTCGGAATGGTCTTCCGTGCTTGTGACGACGGCGCGTCCCACCGCCAGCAGATTGTAGAGACGGCTGGGAATCGATACGCCGGCCATATTGCGGCGATACGGGATGGTCCAGACATCGGCGGCAGACAGGAAGTCGACGAGATGCTCAGCCGGTACGGGGTCGAGCAGCGTGACGTTGGGTAGTTTTTCCATTGCCTGAAGATCCCTAAGCTGTTTCCAGCCGACGCCCCAGCCCGATAGCAGGAAGTGAATGCCCGGTTCGCTCCGGAGCATCCTGGCCGCTTCGAAAACCGTGCCAGGATCGTGGGTAAACCCGAGATTGCCCGACAATCCGACGATCAGATGCGCGCTGTCGCGTGGCCTGAATGGGTTTGTTGGAGCCAGGTCTCGATAGCCGATCGGCAGAAACGTCCAGTTCGGGATGAAGTGAATCTTCTCCGGGCCGACGCCGCGGTATTTCGTGAGAAGCGGAGGGACGTCACGGCCGACGACCACGATGCTATCAAGCGCCCTGAACATGATGCCATTCAGCAGGCGCAAGAGCTTGTTGAGCGGTGATTTCGAACTGATGAAGCCGGCTGCTTCGAGCGCCTCCGGGTACAGGTCGTAGATCAGCAGGGCAGTTGCGGCGCCCCGCAATTTGGCAGCGAGCACGACTGCATAAGGCAACGTAAATGGCGTCGTCACGCAGAATACGAGGTCGTCCTTGCGGGCCTTACTCAGCACGGAATAGAACATGGAGGCGGCGAGGAAGACGACGGCCAGGGCGCGCCAGATGACGGCGTGCTTTCCCGCCTGAAGGCCGTTCAGCTCGATCACGAACGGATTCGCCCGTGCGCCATTTGCCGGGGACGCAGAGTGCTTGGTGGCGGACAGGACAACAACCTCCGCATCATCAGCGAGGGCGCCGGCGATCTTGCCCAGATACGTTGCCGTCGTGCTAGAGTCCGGCGGATAGAGCTGGGTGGCGAAAAGGACCCTTTTGAACGTCTTCCGATGGGTTGGCGCTTCTTGCCTGGGCTCGGACGGCATCGCGGTAAAATGCTTTCGTTGGGCTATGACCTGAAGACCCGCTCTGTATGTGATCGCGATACCGTCCTCAAGCGCCTTGCTCGAACGCTTGCTCAAACGTCCTGGCATCCCATCGAGCGTGGTGACGGCTCCGACGGTCTCCTGCAGTATTGACCGACTTCAGCTGATCGGCAGCAGAGGTTTCAGAAATCGCTCCAGATTATGCCCTGAAAACAGATAGGCTTTCAAACCGGCCGCTTGTGCTGCCTCAAGGTCGGTCGGCTGATCGCCAATCAGAAAGCTTTTTTGGATATCGACCGGAAAGCGTTCCAGGAGGTCGTTGATCATGCCCGGCGAGGGTTTGCGTCGATGACTCGCCTGCCGATACCGCTCGATGGTTCCTTCCGGGTGGAACGGGCAGTACTCGAAGGCGTCGATACGCGCGCCGATCCTGGCAAGCTCATCAGCCATCCAGCGGTGAAGTTCCTGGACCTGCGCCTCCTCGTAGAGGCCTCTCGCTACCCCTGACTGGTTGGTCACGACAAACGCAAAGTAACCAATATCGTTGACGGCCTTGACCGCCTCGCGCGCACCGTCGATCCAAACCAGCTTGCTGCTTTCAAAGACATAGCCGACGTCTTTGTTGAGAACGCCATCTCGATCGAAGAAGACGGCCGGTCTCTTTGCCTGGTCAATGAGAGAACTGGTCATGAGAGCATCGTGCGTTTGTTCGCGTGAAGGCGGCTTCTGCCGCCATTCAATAGCACAACGCAATACGCCGCAAAGCTGTCGCCATTTCCCGAACACCGGTGTGAGCTGTTTGCGAGACGGGGACCCCGCGTGCTCCCAGCCGGTCGTGCTACCCGTCAGGGGATCGGGTGGAAATGCTCGATCTCCAGATCTTCAAGCATGATCGAAGGAGCTTTCTGATGTTCCAGTCGAGCATATCGCTTTGCGCGCCAACCAATCCCGGCGGAAGACGATCGCGCGCAAGCCTATACCAATAATAGGCCTTTGCGGGATCCGTGTCGCTCAATCGCCGTGCCAGCTCGTGCATTGCGTGAGCATGACCGTGCTCCGCCGCGTACTGAAACAGCGAGATCGCCTTCGCCTCGTTCCGTTCGGCGCCGATGCCATGGCTATACGCCAAGCCCAACATATAGCTAGCTTCCGGGATGACGACCGTCGATTCCGTCTCCATGAGTTGAACGGCCTTCGATTGGTCCCTGGGAACGCCGAGCCCATAGAGATAGAGCTTCGCCAGTTCGAGCCGCGCCTCGGGCAGCGAGGTGGCCTTCTGCAGACAGTCGGCCGCCCCATGATAGTCTTGGGCGCCGCCCAACCCCAATGCCAGGATGTGGCCGAGTTCAAAATTGACCCCGGGGTCATCGCTCGGCATCAGCCGTTCGAGGTGCCATCGCGCCTCGTCCCATTTCTGTTGCGCGATCAGCGGAATGATGCCGATCATCTGCACGCGACGTGCGGGCTCCAGGGTGCGGAGCGATATGCTGCTGATCTCGATCTTCCCGCTGGGCGGATCGGTTGCGTTGGTGGCGACAATCGCAAGATGCAGGCTCCCGACGCTGTCGTTCAGCACCTTCTCGAGTGGATATTCCACATATCGGTTGCCCCAGTCGCCGAGGTGCATGAGGTTTGTGCCGGCGTAAGTCCAGTGAGACGGATCTTTGTCCATCTTCACGGTAATGGCGTCGATCGTCCCCGGCAACGTCATCTGCACGCCGTCCGGCGTCCGTTCAACCGGCATCCAGGACGCCCAGCCCGTTCTTCATGTCGAAGACATAGCTGACTCTGCGCGCGCGGACATTGTCGTCAGCGCAAAGGCCGAAGCGAACAGCAGGCGTTTCATTGCTCAACTCAGTCGCGTGATCGAGGTGGAAAGCCAGTAGGACGCAAGCGGGAATTCGGTAGCTGAAGCCATGGAACCGGTGGCAGTATTTCGCTGCCGCATGAATGTCGAGCGGCTGGTCGTTGGAGGGCTGAGGCGTTGTCAAGCCCGATGAAGCGGCCGCTGCGAGCGCCGCTGGTGGCATCCGCTCGGACGTCGGCCCTTAACGAAACGCGCTTGGCCATGCTAGCATTCCGGAACCGAAATTTCTGGAAACTGAGGCGCCTCGCCGGTGGAAGCACTGAACGAATGTGGTCAAACTATGGTCCCGCGTCGATGACCCGGCTTGGTGTTGCTATTGTTGCGTTGTTTGTCCTCTACTTCCCTGCCGCAGCGTGGGTGAAGCAGAGATACATTGACGTTATCCCCAAGGGCAAGATCGTGGTCCAACTGGTCAAGCCGTTTGAGGTCTATCAACACGCGACGATCAGTCATCAGCCGGCGCTGGATCGCCTCTCGAATTGGGCCGACCCCGAGACGGCAAAACCACAGCACTCTCCGATTGTGATCTACGAAGATACCGTTCCGCTCGGACCTGGCCACAATACGTTCGACGCGATTTCGAAGCTGGGAGCCGGGCGATATTCGCACTGGCGCGG
This sequence comes from Bradyrhizobium sp. LTSPM299, assembly GCF_000938235.1. Taxonomy (NCBI): domain Bacteria; kingdom Pseudomonadati; phylum Pseudomonadota; class Alphaproteobacteria; order Hyphomicrobiales; family Nitrobacteraceae; genus Bradyrhizobium; species Bradyrhizobium sp. LTSPM299. Next base: position 63,181 of record NZ_JYMU01000081.1, on the reverse strand, counting down.
TGGTGTGGTGTTCTCCGCCAGCGATAACAGTGACCCAAATTCGAACAGCCGGACCTACTGGGCGGTATTGCCCAATGACCCAACCGACCAATCTCAGTAGGCCTGCGACACATTGACCGAGGCAGGTCGTTGGCTCTCGTGAATCAATTCCGCTCCGATTCCATCGGAACGGAAGCGGCTCTAGCGTCTCTGTACTGCGATTGAGTCGGAATCTTGCGCATTTGAATTGTAGCTGAATGTCCGGCCACGGAGCTGAGCAGGTCGTTCGACGAACCGGTAAAGTCCCGTGCAGCAGACAATGGCCACGGCGGCCGAGACGGCCATGAGCAGCGCATCGGACATTGTCTGCAATCGTTCGGGTACGCCATAGAACACGTAGAAGACAAGGCCCTTGGCCACGGGGTGAAACAGGTAAAGCGAATAGCTGATTAGTCCAAAGGACTTCAGGACATCGGAGCGTAGAACTGATTTCGTTGCGCTATCTCCAGGGCCTGTCACCACGATGAGAATGAGGCCGTACATCAAAGCCAGATAGAAGTGGCCGACATAGTAGAGTACCTGATGGCCGGATGCAGATCAAAGCGACCACGCATAGAAGGGCGCGATCGACAGCAACAGCAAGCACGCCGATCGAGTCGTTTTGATATGGGCGAAAATCCCCGCCCGGATCGCGTCATTCCTGTAGGCAACGGCGATCGCCCCTCCGATGGCAAGACCGTCGAGCCGCAGCGGCGTCATGACATAGGGCCCATAGAAATCCGTCGGAAACGACCAGAAATAGACCGCCCGCGCACAAGCGGAGGCCAAGCAGATCGCCAGCAGATATCGACGTGGAACGCACCAAACGAGTGCAGGGATGACGAGGTAGAACTGCTCTTCGATGGCCAGCGACCACGTGCCGGGCCGCCGGCTCGGTTCCCTGGGTCGACACGAAGAACCAGTTCTGAATGAACGTCAGCAAGGCCCATAGTGGAACTCGCGCGCCGATGTAATAGCCGGTGCCAAGGAGCCTTGTGAGCAGGTAGAAGCCAATGATCAGGATGAGGTAGGGCGGCAGGATACGGAGGGCTCGACGGGTATAGAACGTGGAAAAGTAGGCCTCGCTCTCTTTGTGATCGCTGAGAATCCCGACGATCAGGAATCCTGACAGGACGAAGAAAAGGTCAACGCCGGATTGACCGAAGATTGACAATCTCCAAATCCAGTAGCTGATCGCTCCGTTTGCAGGATCGATCAACATCACCGAGTGCCAGACAGTGACTAGGAGAATCGCGCAGCCGCGCAGTCCGTCGAGTTCTGATATTCGTTTTTCTGCGTTCATGCCGCCCGAGCTCGAGACGCGCGGAGGTTACTCTGCCGCATTCCGATGGATCAAGATGAATAAGCAGAAGCTCTACAGGTCACATCGCTCACCGCTCGTCCGCGATGACCTTGCCGTCGTTCGGCAGCGCGCCTGTGCCAACCAGCTCGACATTGCCGCCAAGCTTAGTCACCGCGCGCAGGCTCGCCGCGACGGTGTCGCGTAGCGGATCGCCGGCCGACGCGGCTTCGGCCTTCAGCGTCATCAGATCGGTCTCGCCCGCGCGCGTGACGACGAGGCGCAGCCGCCCGAGCTCGGGATGCCGCTTGCCGATCTCGGCGATCTGTTCGGGACGGACGAACATGCCCTTGACCTTCGTGGTCTGGTCGGCGCGACCCATCCAGCCCTTGATGCGCATGTTGGTGCGGCCGCATGGGCTGTTGCCCGGCAGCGCCGCGGTGAGGTCGCCGAGCGCCAGGCGGATCCAGGGATGATGCGGATCGAGCGAGGTCACGACGATCTCGCCGACGTCGCCCGCAGCGACCGGATCGCCGGTGCCGGGTTTGACGATTTCCATGATCAGATCCTCGTTGACCGTCATGCCCTCGCGTGAGGCGGTCTCGAATGCGATCATGCCGAGATCGGCGGTGCCGAAGGCCTGATAGGCCTCGATGCCGCGTGACTTCATCTCCTCCTGCAGCGATTTCGGGAACGCGGCACCCGACACCAGCGCGCGCTTGATCGAGGAGACGTCGCGCCCGGCATTCGCTGCGGTGTCGAGCAGGATCTTCAGGAAATCCGGTGTGCCGCTATAGCCGATCGGGCGATAGGCCTCGATCAGCTCGAATTGCTGCTCGGTATTGCCCGGGCCGGCCGGGATCACGGCGCAGCCGAGCGCACGCGCCGAGGCGTCGAAAATGAAGCCTCCGGGCGTGAGGTGATAGCTGAACGTGTTCAGCACCACGTCGCCGGGGCGAAAGCCCGCCGCAAACAGCGCCCGCGCCCCCCGCCAGGGATCGGCCTGGCGGCCCTCGGGCTCGAAGATCGGCCCGGGCGAGGTGAACAGGCGGGCGAACGAACCCGGCCGTTCGGTCACGAAGCCGCCAAAGGGCGGGGCGGCCTTGTGCAGGGCGGGGAGTTCCGACTTGCGCAGCACCGGCAGGCGGGCCAGCGCGGCCCGGCTGGTGACGGAGGCAGGATCGGTGCCCTTCAACCGCTCGGCATAGGCCGGCGCTTCCATGGCCTTGTGCAGCAGCTCCGGCAGACGGGCGAACAGCGCGGCTTCGCGGTCGGCCGGATCGCGCGTTTCAAGGGCGTCGTAATGCTCGGTCATGGCGGATCCTTAGGAAGATTTGCGCGGGTTACGCGCCGCCTCGCGCGTGCTATCAGACGGCGAGCACCGGTATCGGGACTGTTCCAGGGAATAAAATGGCTGAAGCACACAACGTCGCGGCGGATGAAGCCGCCGACGTCGTCGCAAGATTGAAGCGCCGCATGATCGATCATGCGCTGCCGCTGTGGTCTACCGTCGGCTGGGACGGCTCGGCCGGCGGTTTCATCGAACGGCTGCATCAGGACGGCAGTCCGGATCATGCCGCCCCGCGCCGCGTGCGTGTGCAGGCGCGCCAGATCTACTGCTACGCCAAGGCGGCGCAGCTGGGTTGGTACCCGGAAGGCCGCGAGATCGCGCTGAAGGGGCTGGAGTACCTGCTTGCGAAGGCGAAAGCGCCCGACGGCCGGCCGGGCTACGTCCATCAGCTGACGCCTGAAGGCGGCGTGCTCGACCCGCTTCGCGACACCTACGACCATGCCTTCGTGCTGCTGGCGCTGGCGACCGTCCATGGGCTCGACCACGACGCCCAAATTCGCGCCGAGATCGACGCGTTGTTGGCGTTCCTCGACACGCAGCTGCGCTCGCCGCATGGCGGCTTCCAGGAAGGGTTGCCGCCTTCGATGCCGCGCCGGCAGAACCCGCAGATGCATCTGTTCGAGGCGATGATCGCGTGTTTCGACGCCACCCACGATCAGTCGTTCCAGAACCGCGCCGGAGAGTTCTTCGCGCTGTTCCTGGCCAATCTCTTCGACAAGCAGACGCGCGTGCTCGGTGAATATTTCGAGGAGGACTGGTCGAGGATTCTGCCGGTCAGCGTCGAGGCAGGCCACCAGGCGGAATGGGTCTGGCTGCTGAAGGGATTTGAACGCATCACGGGATGCCCAACCGGGCGTCAGCGCGGCGAACTCCTGGCATCCGCCCTGCGCTATCGCGACGAGGCCACCGGCTGCCTGGTCGACGAGGGCGACGCCGAGGGCAACATCCGGCGTCACTCGCGGCGGCTGTGGCCGCAGACCGAGATCGCAAAGGCCTGGATCGCGCAGGCCGAAGCGGGCGAAAGCGACGCCGCGGACGAGGCGCGCGCGGCGCTGGTGCGCATGGAGCGGCATTATCTCAGCCATCCCGTAGCCGGCGGCTGGTACGACCAGTTCGACCGCGACGGCAAGTCGCTTGTCGCCACGATCCCTGCGTCCTCGTTCTATCATGTTCTCTGCGCGGTCGCGGAAGCCGAGCAGGTGCTCGGCTGAAGCCGCCGCGGTGTTGTGATGCGCTGTCGTCACGCGAACCGCTCTCCACTTCGCCCGAAAACGCCATCCAGCTTCACAGCCAACGCTTGCGCCGCTTGAAGCTCTTCAGGTTCTTGAAACTCTTGCGTTGATCGCCGGCGCCGCCGAGATAGAATTCCTTGACGTCCTCGTTGTCGCGCAGCTCGTCGGCCGAGCCGTCGAGCACGACCTTGCCCTGTTCCATGATGTAGCCATGGCTCGCAACCGAGAGCGCGGCGCGCGCATTCTGTTCGACCAAGAGGATCGTCACGCCGAGATCGCGGTTGATCTCCTTGATGATCGCGAACACTTCCTTGACCAGCAGTGGCGACAACCCCATCGAAGGCTCGTCCATCAGGATCATCTTCGGGCGCGCCATCAGCGCGCGGCCGATCGCCAGCATCTGCTGCTCGCCGCCGGAGAGATAACCGGCCAGTCCCGTCCGCTCCTTCAGGCGCGGGAAATATTTGAAGACCATGTCGATGTCGCTGGCGACCCCATTGTCGCGGCGGGTGAAGGCGCCGAGCCGCAGATTCTCCAGCGAGGTCATGTCGGAGACGATGCGGCGGCCCTCCATCACCTGAAAGATGCCGCGGCGGACGATCTTGTCCGGATCGATGCCGTTGATGCGTTGGCCCTCGAACAGGATCTCGCCGCGGGTGACCTCGCCATCCTCGGTCTTGAGCAGGCCGGAGATCGCCTTCAGCGTCGTCGACTTGCCGGCGCCATTGGCGCCGAGCAACGCCACGATCGCGCCCTTCGGCACCTCGAGGCTGAGGCCGCGCAGCACCAGGATGACGTCGTCATAGACGACCTCGATGTTGTTGACGCTGAGCAGCGCCGGCGGCGGGACCGCCGTTGGTACGGTGCGCGGGGCAGTTGCGGTTTCAGTCATTGCTTCGATCACCTTCAACTGTCGTCACCCGCGAAGGCGGGTGACCCAGTATCCCAGAGACGCCGGCGATTAATCGAGAGGCCGCGGCGTACTGGATCCCCCGCTTTCGCGGGGGATGACGATTTAGGTTGAGGCTGCACTGGTTGGCAGCCTCACCACCTCACCAGCCAAACCATTCCGGCTTGCGCGGCAGTTCGACGGTCTTCGCCTTCTCGAGCTTGATCGTGCCCTTGGCCATCAGATCGTTGATGTCGCCATCGGTCGCGCCCGAGATCTTGGAGCGATAGAGGTCGACCTTCATCGTCGGGCGATGGTCTTTCTCGGTCCAGGTCGAGGGATTGCAGACGCCCTCCATACCCACCGGCACCCAGTCCTTTTTCTGGTAGAAGCCCTTGGCGACGTTCTCGCCGGTGGCGCCGCCGTTCTTGGCGGCCCAGTCCAGCGCTTCCTTCATGTAGAGCGCGCTGCAGATGCCGGCGATGTAGTGCACCGGGCGGTAGACCTTGCCTGTGGGGTCCGACATCTTGGAGATATCCATCACCGTCTTCATGCCGGGTGCGTCGCCGCCCCAGCCGACCGCCGTGCGCAGCGGGAAGATCACGCCGTCGGCCGCATCGCCCGCGGTCTTGGCGGCGTTCTCATCCATGCCCCAGACGTTGCTGAGGAACTGGATCTCGACGCCGGCGGTCTTGCAGGCCTTCATGACCGAAATGTTGGAGGCGGCGGTGTTGCCGAGATAGGCGTAGTTGGCGCCGGAGCTCTTCAGGCTCAGGCACTGCGCCGAGTAGTCACCGGGAGAGAGCGCAAACACCAGCGGCGGCAGCACCTCGAAGCCGAGCTCGGTGGCGAGCGCTTCGCCCGCGGCCTTCGGCGCGTTCGGGTAGGGATGGTTGGCGCCCATGTGAACGAATTTCGGCTTGCCGGACTTGCCCTTGGCCTTCCAGTCCTCGGCCGCCCAGGTCAGCTCGGCGCGCAGCGCGTCCGAGTAGCTCGGGCCATAGAAGAAATTGTACGGCGCAGGCTTGGCCTTGCCGCTGGTGCCTTCCGGATCGGTCAGCGCGGCCGCGTAGGAGCCGGAGATATCCGGGATCTTGTCCTGGGCGAGGAAGCCGGTCAGCGCCTCGGTATCAGCGGTGCCCCAGCCCATGATCGCCGCGACCTTGCTGTCGGGTGCCGACCACTTCTTGTACAGCGCGATCGCGCGCGGCACCTGGTAGCCGTAGTCGTTGCTGTCGACGTTGAGCTGCTTGCCGCCGACGCCGCCATTCTTGTTGACCCAGGCGAGAGTGTCGGCGACGCCCTGGCCGTAGGGGGTGCCGACGTCGGACGTGCCGCCTGAGAGGTCTTCGAGATGGCCGATCGCGATCTGCGCCTGCGCAACGCCGGCTGCGCTGCCGATCAGCAGCGCGAGAGAGACCGAGCTCAAAAGGGATCTAATCGTCATTTTTGGTTTCCTCCTGTTATTCGTTGAACTGTTCTTTTGATTGCGTCCCGTTCCTGCTTCAATGCGAGAACGGGTAGAGTTTCCAATAGGTCTTGATCTGCCGCCAGCGATGCGCGAGCCCGTCGGGCTCGAACATCAGGAAGCCGATGATGATCAGGCCGATCGCGATCTCGCGCAGGAAGGTGATGTTGTTGTTGAGCTGCAGCGCCTTGTCGATGGCGCTGCCTTTGAGCCCCGCGCTCAGCCACTCCATCGATTCCGGCAGCAGCACGACGAACGCCGTGCCCATCAGCGTGCCCATCACCGAGCCGGTGCCGCCGATGATGACCATCGCGAGGAACAGCACCGAGCGCTCGATGCCAAAGCCTTCCTGCGAGACGATGAGCTGGTAGTGCGCATAGAGCGCGCCGGCGATGCCGGCAAAGAAGGCGGCAAGCCCGAACGACAACGTGCGGTACTTGGTGAGGTTGATGCCCATGATCTCGGCGGAGAGATAATGGTCGCGGATCGCGACCAGCGCACGGCCGTCGCGCGTACGCATCAAATTGGTGACGAGGAGATAGCAGGCCACCACATAGGCCAGCACGACATAGAAATATTGCTTATCGCCACGGAAGGTGTAGCCGAAGATCGAGAACGGGTTGGCGCTGGCCGGCACCGAGCCGCCCGTGAACCATTCAGCGCGCGAGAAAAAGTCGAGCAGGATGTATTGCGCGGCGAGCGTCGCGATGACGAGGTAGAGGCCTTTCAACCGTGCCGCCGGCACGCCGAAGATCAGGCCGACCAGCGCGGTGATGACGCCGGCAAGCGGGATCGCGAAGAACACCGGGATCGGCGCGTTGTTGGAGATGTAGGCCGACGTAAAGGCGCCGAACAGGAAGAACGCGGCGTGACCGATCGAGATCTGTCCGGTGAAGCCGACCAGGATGTTGAGGCCGAGGGCCGCGATCGCGAAGATGCCGATCTGGATCGAGACGCTGAGCCAGTAATTGGTCAGCACGACAGGCGCGAAGCAGGCGAGGGCGATGCCCGCAATTGCAAAATTCCGGCTGGTCGATGTCGGGAAGATGGTGGTGTCGGCGGCATAGCTGGTGCGGAAGTCGCCGGACGGAATGAGTGTGCTTGTTGTCATCGATCAGATCCGCTCAATGTCCTTGGTGCCGAACAGGCCGTACGGCTTGATCATCAGGATGATGATCAGGACGTAGAACGGGGCGATCTCGTAGAGATTGCCCCAGTGCAGATACTCGCTGTCGACATATTGGGCGACGTTCTCCAGGAGCCCGATGATGATGCCGCCGAGGACGGCGCCGCCGACCGAGTCGAGTCCGCCGAGGATCGCCGCCGGGAACACCTTGATGCCGTAGGTGGAGAGGCCGGACGATACGCCGTTGACTACGGCCACGACGACGCCGGCAACCGCCGAAACCGTCGCAGAGATCGCCCAGGCCATCGCGAACACGCTCTTCACGGAAATGCCGAGCGACTGCGCGACCTGCTGGTTGAAGGCGGTGGCGCGCATCGCGAGGCCGTATTTCGAGGCGCGGAAGAACCAGGCCATGCCGACCATCATGGCGAGCGAGACCACGAGGCTCATGACATAGACGGTCTGGATCTGCAGCCCGAACAGGCTGACCGACTGGCTCTCGAACACCCGTGGGAACGGCTGCGGGTTGACGCCGAAGATCCACTTCAGCGCCGCCTGGAACACCGTCGACAGGCCGATCGTCACCATGATGACCGAGATGATCGGCTCTCCAATCATCGGGCGCAGGATCACGACCTGAATCGCAATGCCGAAAACGAACATGAATACGAGCGTGATCGGCATGCCGACCCAGAATGGCAGCTGGTATTTCGTCAGCAGCGTCCAGCACACCCAGGCACCGATCAGCAGCAGCTCGCCTTGCGCGAAATTCACCACCTGCGTCGCCTTGTAGATCAGCACGAACGACATCGCGACCACGCCATAGAGCGTGCCGACCACGAGGCCGTTGACGATGAGTTGGATCAGGAACTGGATGTTCATTCCGCGGCCTCCGAGGTCACCGCGCGGCCGAGATCGACGACCTGCAGCGTGGTGCGGATGCGCTGGGTGGTGCCGTCCTGGAAGCGGATCACGGTGTCGACGGGGATGTCACGCTTTCCGCCGTAGATCCCATTGATGATGTCGGCGTATTTCTCGTTGATGACGCTGCGGCGAACTTTTCGGGTGCGGGTCAGCTCGCCGTCGTCGGCGTCGAGTTCCTTGTAGAGCAGCAGGAAGCGCGAGATGCGCTGCGCCGGCGGCAGCGTGGCGTTGACGGTCTCGACCTCCTTCTTGAGCAGCGCATAGACCTCGGGGCGCGAGGCCAGGTCGGTATAGGTCGTGAACGAGATCCGCTTCTTCTCGGCCCATTTCGAGATGATCGAGTAGCGGATGCAGATCATCGCGGCGAGCGCCTCGCGGCCGGCGCCGAGCACGACGGCCTCGGCGACATAGGGCGAGAATTTCAGCTTGTTCTCGATATATTGCGGCGAGAAGCGGTCGCCGCGCGCGGTCTCGGCGAGATCCTTGATGCGGTCGATCACGACCAGCTGCCGGTTGTCGTTGTAGTAGCCCGCGTCACCGGAAAGCATCCAGCCGTCCTTGATGTCGGCCATCGACGCTTCGGGATTCTTGTAGTAGCCGAGGAACATGTTCGGATGGCGCACCACGATCTCGCCGACGCCGTTGATGTCGGGGTTGTCGATCCGAATCTCGACCTCGTCGGCCATCGGGATGCCGGTGGTATCAGGGTCAACCTTGCCTTCGGGATGCAACGTGTAGGCGCCGAGCAGTTCGGTCTGGCCGTACAGCGTGCGCAGCGGCACGCCCATGGCCTGGAAGAACTTGAAGGTGTCGGGACCGAGCGCCGCTCCGCCGGTCGCGGCCGAGCGCAACCGCGAGAATCCGAGCCGGTCGCGCAGCGCGCGGAACAGCAGCTTGTCTGATAAGATCGAGTGCTTGCCCTGGCTGAGCGCGGCGAGGCCGCTCTTCATGCCGATGTCGTAGAGCTTCTGCTTGAGCGGGGAGGCGTCCATCACGCCGGCGCGGACGTCGGCGGCGATCGATTCCCAGACCCGCGGCGCGAACAGCACGAAGGTCGGCGCGATCTCACGGAAATCGTTCATCATGGTGTCGGGCTCTTCGACGAAGTTAACCTTCATCCGGCATAGCAGCCCTTTGCCGAGCACGTAGACCTGTTCCATGATCCAGGGCAGCGGCAGCACCGAGACGTATTCGTCGTCAGGGCCCTTGGGGTCGAAGGCGAGGTAGATCGCGCAATGCCGCAACACGCGGCCAGCCGCGAGCATCGCAAGCTTCGGGTTGGCGGTCGTCCCCGAGGTGGTGCAGAGGATGGCGACGTCCTCGCCCTTGGTCGCGTCGACCAGCGCGTCGTAGATCCCGGGCTCGCGCGTGGCGCGGTCGCGGCCCAGCGCGACGAGCTTGCTCGCCTCCATCAGCCGCGGATCATCATACTTCCGCATGCCGCGCGGATCGGAATAGACGATGTGATTGAGGTGGGGCACGCGATCAGCCAGCGTGAGCAGCTTGTCGACCTGTTCCTCGTCCTCGGCAAAGACGAGCTTGGCCTCGCCGTAATTCAGCAGGTAAGCGGCTTCCTCGTCCAGCACGTCGCGATAGAGGCCGAGGCTCATCGCGCCGATCGCGTGGCTGGCGATCTCGGCGGCGACCCAGTCCGGCCGGTTGTCGCCGATGATGCCGATCACGTCACCGCGGCCGAGCCCGAGCTCGACCATGCCGAGCGCGAAATCACGCGTGCGCGTCTGATAATCGTTCCAGGTGAATTCGCGCCACAGCCCGAGATCCTTTTCGCGCAGTGCGATCTCGTTGCCATGCTCTATGGCGTTGAGGCGCAGCAGCTTCGGATAGGTGTCGGCCTGCGCGGCGCGTCCAGCGTAGTCCATCATGCGGCGCTCTCCGTCACCGCCGGCTTGTCGTCGGGATCGACCAGCACCTCGTCCTCTTCGCCGAGATAGGCGCGCTTCACATGCGGATCGGCGAGCACGGTCGCCGGGTCGCCCTCGGCGATCTTGCGGCCGAAATCCAGCACCATGACGCGGTGGGAGATGTCCATCACGACACCCATGTCGTGCTCGATCATCATGACGGTCATGCCGAACTCTTCGTTGAGGTCGACGATGTAGCGCGCCATGTCTTCCTTCTCCTCGAAGTTCATGCCGGCCATCGGCTCGTCGAGCAGGATCAGTTGCGGCTCAAGCGCCATCGCACGCGCGAGTTCGACGCGCTTGCGCAGGCCGTAGGGCAGGGTGCCGGCGGTTGCCTTGCGGACCGACTGCAGGTCGAGGAAGTCGATGATCTCCTCGACCTTGCGGCGATGCTCCAGCTCCTCGCGGCGCGCGCCGGTCAGCCAGTACAGCGGCCCGGTGATGAAATTGTTCTTCAGGAGGTGATGGCGGCCGACCATGATGTTGTCGAGCACGCTCATATGGTGGAACAGGGCGAGATTCTGGAAGGTGCGGCCGATGCCAAGCGCGGGCCGCGCATTCGGATTGAGGCCGGTGATGTCGCGGCCGTGATAGAACAGCTGGCCTTCGGTCGGCTTGTAGCGGCCGGAAATGCAGTTGACGATCGAGGTCTTGCCGGCGCCGTTCGGGCCGATGATGGAGAACAGCTCGCCGTCATTGACGCCGAAGCTCACTTCGGTCAGCGCGCGGACGCCACCAAAGCGCAATGAGACCCCGCGCACCTCCAGACCGTAAGCCACCCTGTTCCCTCCAGATCAGGCGCCTGGCGCGCTCTTTATCTATCGCTTGAACCACACCGCCGATCTTACATGGGCGGCTGTCGGAAACCATCCGACTAATGATGCCAGGTGTCCGAGAGCTTGCTCGCCCCCATCACCAGCGTCATGTGCGGTAACGCCGCACCCGCCCTCTTAGTCCGACCCTCGCGTCATCCACCGTCGGCGATCCATTAAGGGTTGCACGCGGCGTCAGGCGAGGTGGCTCTCAATACGGGAAAGCGATAGGTTGAATTGTCATGTGCCCGACAATTGGTCAGGAAATTTTTGCGGGCATTCCGCGCCTTGAGTTCCTGACCGAAACGGTGTTGTTGCGGTGCAATATGTCTGGGTGGGGATGTCGTCGCTCGCATGATTGCTGCTGATTACCTCAAGCGCATCGCGGCCTGGTCGCGCGAACTGACCGAGCAGGAGATCGAGATCGCTCGCGCCGGCGTCTCCGAGAAATCGTATGGCGCCAACGAATTCATCTTCATGCGCGGCGACAATTTCCAGTACTGGACCGGCATCGTCGCCGGGCTGGCGCGCATGGGCATCGTGTCGCGCGGCGGCAAGGCGGCGAGCTTCGCCGGCCTCACCGCCGGCGCGTGGTTCGGCGAAGGCACGGTGCTCAAGAATGAGCCGCGGCGCTACGACGTGGTCGCGCTGCGCGATACGCGATTGGCGATGATGGATCGCCGGACCTTCGTCTGGCTGTTCGAGAACAGCGTCGGCTTCAACCGTTTCCTGGTCGGACAGCTCAACGAGCGGCTCGGCCAGTTCATCGCACTGCTCGAATATGGCCGCACGCTGGATGCGACCGCGCGGCTGGCGCGTTCGATCGCCTCGCTGTTCAATCCAATTCTCTATCCGGACCTCACGCTGCACCTGGAGATCACCCAGGAGGAGATCGGCGCGTTGTCGGGAATCTCCCGGCAGAACGCCAACCAGTGCCTGAAACGGCTGGAGCGGGAGGGACTGCTCCGGCTCGAATATGGCGGGGTGACGATCATCGACCTCGATCGGCTGCGTCGCTACGGCGAGTGACGGAAGGCCGGCCCGGGAAGGACCATTTTATCGGCTCCAGGCCCCCGATTCCGGACGGCCGGGCCATTAGACTTGGGCCGGGTCGGATGCTACAGACCGGCCCGATTGGGGCCGCGCGGGGTTCGCGCCCTCTGGAGACGACATGACAGCTCAGGATACGAAGCGGCGCGTTGCATTGATCACCGGTGTCACCGGGCAGGACGGCGCGTATCTCGCCGAATATCTGCTCGGCCTCGGCTACACCGTGCACGGGGTCAAGCGCCGGTCGTCCTCGTTCAACACCGCGCGTGTCGATCACCTCTACCAGGACCCGCACGCCGGAAACGTGCCGTTCCTGATGCACTACGGCGATATGACCGATTCCACCAATCTGATCCGGCTGATGCAGCAGATCCGGCCGACCGAGGTCTACAATCTGGCGGCGCAGAGCCACGTTGCGGTCAGCTTCGAGAGCCCGGAATACACCGCCAACGCTGATGGCATCGGCGTGCTGCGCCTGCTGGAAGCGATCCGGATCCTCGGCATGGAGAAGGAAACGCGGTTCTACCAGGCTTCGACCTCGGAACTTTACGGCCTGGTGCAGGAAGTGCCGCAAAAGGAGACGACGCCGTTCTATCCGCGCTCGCCCTACGGCGTAGCCAAGCTCTACGGCTACTGGATCACGGTGAACTACCGCGAGGCCTACGGCATGTTCGCCTCCAACGGCATCCTGTTCAACCATGAGAGCCCGATCCGCGGCGAAACCTTCGTGACGCGCAAGATCACGCGGAGTGTCGCTCGGATCGAACTCGGCCTGGAGAACACGGTCTATCTCGGCAACCTCGAGGCCAAGCGCGACTGGGGGCATGCGCGCGACTATGTCGAGGGCATGCACAAAATCCTGCAGGCGGATGCGCCCGACGATTTCGTGCTGGCGACCGGCGAGACGCGGTCGGTGCGCGAATTCGTCGAACTGGCATTTGCCGAGGTCGGCCGCAGCATCGAATGGCGCGGCAAGGGCGTCGAGGAAACCGGCGTCGACAAGGCGTCCGGCAAGACGGTGGTACGCATCGACCCGACCTATTTCCGCCCGACCGAGGTCGATCTCCTGATCGGCGACGCCAGCAAGGCGCGCGCCAAACTCGGCTGGGCGCCGAAGACGCCGTTCGCGCAGCTGGTGAAGGAAATGGTCGCCAGCGATCTTGCGGACGCCAGACAGGACGCCGGCAATGGCAAGCACTCCGTTTGAGCTGAAGGGCAAGACCGCCTTCGTCGCCGGCCATCGCGGCATGGTCGGCTCGGCGCTGATGCGCCGGCTGGCCGGCGAGGGCGCCGAACTCCTGACCATCTCGCGCAGCGAGGTTGATCTGTGCAACCAGGCCGCCGTGAACGCCTGGTTCGCCGCGAAGCGGCCGCAGGCGGTGTTCCTTGCCGCGGCCAAGGTCGGCGGCATCGTCGCCAACAACACGCTGCGCGCCGAGTTCCTCTACGACAACCTCGCGATATCAACCAATATGATCCAGGCCGCCCATGCCAATGGGTGCGAGAAGCTGATGTTCTTCGGCTCGTCCTGCATCTATCCCCGCCTGGCGCTGCAGCCGCTGCGCGAGGATTCGATGCTGACCGGCCCGCTGGAGCCGACCAACGAGCCCTATGCGATTGCGAAAATCGCCGGCATCAAGATGGCGGAGGCCTATCGCAGCCAGTACGGCTCCGACTTCATCAGCGTGATGCCGACCAATCTCTACGGTCCCGGCGACAATTATCATCCCGAATACAGCCATGTCGTCGCCGCACTGATCCGTCGCTTCCACGAGGCCAAGCTGGCGGACGCGGCTGATGTCGTGGTGTGGGGCACAGGCACGCCGCGCCGCGAATTCCTCTATGTCGACGATCTCGCCGACGCCTGCATCCATCTGATGAAGACCTATTCCTCGCCCGAACTGGTCAATATCGGCACCGGCGAGGACATCACCATCGCCGAGTTCGCCCGCGTGGTCGCCGCCACCGTCGGCTATCGCGGCGAGATCAGCTTCGACACCTCGCGGCCCGACGGCACGCCGCGCAAGCTGCTCGACGTCAGCCGCTTGGCCAAGCTCGGCTGGCGCGCGACCACCTCGCTTAAGGACGGTATCAAGCGCGCGTATCAGGCTTATCTGAGCGAGACGAAGCAGGCGGCGGAGTAAGGTATCGCTTCGCTCACCCGGGCTACGCGGCTGTTGCTTCCATCGTCGATGACGGCCGCGAAATTTATCGCTCCGCCGCCCGCGGCGGATTCTTCGTTAGCGCGGTCGCCATTGCCGAGATTAGCGGCTTCATGAAGAACGCGTCGTTGGCAGGATAGATGTCCGTGCGCAGGCCGCAGGCCTTCAACTCGTCCGACACCACGGGCCCGACCGAGGCGATCGGCGTGTTGGTCAATCCATCGCGCAACTGCGCTTCGCAATTATGCGCCTTGGCCACGTCGATCAGGCGGCGAACCTGGCCCGAACTCGTCAGCGCGATTGCATCGATACGGCCCTGCGCCATCTCCTCGATTGCGGTGACGATGTTGGCGTCGGCCGCCCGGGCGTCGTAGACGTAGGGCAGCACCGGATCGACCTCGGCGCCCTGCGTGGTGATGGCGCCGATTAGCCGGCCGTGGTCCTTGTCCGGATAGAGCTGCAAGCCGAGGCGGTGACCTCTGAGGTCGAGTTTCGACAGCATCTCGGCAACGCCTTCCGACGTCGGCTTCTCGGTCGTCACTTGCGGCTCCAGCCCGATCTCGCGCAGGGCGCGGCCTGGTTTGGGGCCGCGGGCGAATTTGCGCGCTTGGGCGAGGCTGCCCACAAATTCCGCTTCGACGCCGATCCGGCGCACGACGGTCATCAGGCGGCGCAGGCCTTCGCCGGTCATCAGCACGAGATCGTCGAGTGGCCGTTCGATCGCGCGGCGAATCCAGGCCTCGATCGGCGCCGGGTCGGGCGCATCGTGGATGGTGAACATCGGGCATTGCAGCACGTCCGCGCCCTGCTCGGCGAGCAGGCGGGAGAATTGCGCCTCCTCGCGCGTCTCCAGGATCAGGATGCGGTAGCCGTTCAGCCGGTCAGCCATGAGAGTGCCCTAACAGATATTGCAGTCATGTGTTCGATTTGAACCCGCGGCAGGATTGGCGCAAGAGCGCGGGCGGTGATAGACGAGGGCCGCAATTCGCCGTTCCACGCTCCTGCCCAAGTCTTGGTCAATTTGCATGCCCGACCATCAGTTCGTTCTGACCCTGTCCTGCCCGGATCGCCCGGGCATCGTCTCGGCGGTGTCGACCTTTCTGGCCCATAATGGGCAGAACATCCTCGACGCCCAGCAGTTCAACGACATCGAGACCCAGAGGTTCTTCATGCGCGTGGTGTTCACCGCGGCCGACCTCGCGGTCGAGCTGGCGGCGCTGAAGACCGGCTTTGCCGCGATCGCCGAGCGCTTCGGCATGGCATGGCAGATGCGCGACCGCGCCAGCCGCCGCCGTGTGATGCTGCTGGTGTCCAAGTCCGACCATTGCCTGGTCGATATTCTCTATCGCTGGCGCACCGGCGAGCTCGAGATGATCCCGACCGCGATCGTTTCCAACCATCCGCGCGAGGCCTATGGGTCGCTCGATTTCGGCGATATTCCGTTCCACCATCTGCCGGTGACGAAGGAGACCAAGCGGGCGCAGGAAGACGCGGTGTGGCAGCTGGTGCAGGACACAAAGACCGATCTCGTGGTGCTGGCGCGCTACATGCAGATCCTCTCGGACGAGATGTCGGCGCGGCTGTCCGGCCGCTGCATCAACATCCACCATTCGTTCCTGCCGGGCTTCAAGGGTGCCAAGCCCTACCACCAAGCGCATGAGCGGGGCGTCAAGCTGATCGGCGCCACGGCGCATTACGTCACCAGCGCTCTCGACGAGGGGCCGATCATCGACCAGGACGTCGAGCGCATCAGCCATCGCGATATGCCCGACGATCTCGTCCGCAAGGGCCGCGACATCGAGCGCCGCGTGCTCGCGCGGGCGATTCGTTACCATCTCGCCGACCGCGTCATCCTCAACGGTCGCAAGACGGTGGTGTTTGTCGATTAGCGTTATGCCGAGCGTGTGAGCGAGGCGGGTTGGCACGCTTTGAGGAAAAACGTCACTCCGGCCTCGATTTCCCGCTCGATCGTCTCCTCGGTAAAATCGTTGAGGCCGAGCACAATACGCAGCGGGAGTTCTCCGCGGACGAGCGAGAGGAACTGCTTGGCGGCTTCCATTGAGTCATCAAATTCCAGGAGATGATCTACCTTGGCGTTTTCGAGGAATTGAGCAAGCCGCCGGATCGTCGCCTGTGGGCCGCTTTCATAGAACAGGCGGGCGAGTGCAGGAAACCGGCCGCTTTCGTTGGCGATGATACGGACAAAGGCGACGTCCTTTCGATTGATAAAGGTCCGAAAATATTGCCTGGCGAACTCCCGCAGCGCCTCGCGCAACCCGCCGGACAGCTTGGGCATCGGCAAGTCGCGTTGCAGGCTCTCGCATTCCGTTACGATCAGTGAGGCGAACAAGGCCTCCTTGCTGGGAAAATACGCATAGAGCGTAGCCTTTGACACGCCGGCAGCTTTCGCGACGGCGTCCATGCTGGTTGCGGAAAAGCCCTGGTCGAGAAATAGCTGCCACGCCGCGCGGATGACAATGTCCATCTTGCGGCCCGCCGGCGCGCTCGGCTGCTCGTGAGCAGGATGGGCGATCGTCTCGATCAATGATGGCTCCGTCGGCTTGCGAATCGGTCGTCGGTGTCAACGTGCACGATGACCGCGCATCAACAACTGCGAAGAATGAAGAATCTGGCCTGGTTTGGGCATCAGGCTGCTTAGCAACAAAACTGAACAGTTCAGTACTATTGACATCCTCTGTCGGGCAGTCAAGTACTGAACCGTTCAGTTCAGTGCGAGCGTCTGATGTCGTTGAAGACATTTCTCCATAAAAGTGCCCTGATACCTCTGGTTCAAGCTACTCTCTCTCTAGGCGGCTGCGCGGTTGGCCCGGATTTCGAGCCGCTCGCCGCACCGGCGGTGAACGGCTACACCGCAGGTGGATTGCCAGCGACCCAGGCCGCGGACGGGCCCAGCGGCACGGCGCAGCGGTTTGTGAACGGCGCGGACGTGTCGGCGGACTGGTGGCAGGTGTTTCGCTCGCGCCAGATCGGGGCTTTCGTCCGCGAAGCGATCGATAACCATCCGGACCTCGTCGCGGCGCAGGCTGCGCTGCGCCAGGCCCGCGAGGTTGCGGCGGCAGACACCAGTGCGCTGCTGCCGTCGATCACCGGAGACGCCAGCGTGACGCGCAATCAGGTGTCGCCGGCGCAGTCCGGGCTCACCGGACCGGCATCCCTGTACACCCTCTACAACACCTCGGTCCCGGTTTCATTCACGCCGGACATCTTCGGCGGCAAGAGGCGCGGGATCGAGGCAGATCTCGCCAATGCCGACTATCAGCGCTTCCAGCTCGAAGCGACCTACCTGACATTGACGGCAAACGTCGTCGCGGCCGCGATCAGCGATGCGTCCTACGCGGCGCAGATCCGCGTGACCCAGGAGCAGATCGACGGTCAGCGCCAACTGGTTACGCTGCTCGAAAAGCAGTTCGCGCTCGGCGCCGTCTCCAACAGCGACGTCCTGACCCAAAAGGCGCAACTTGCGCAGACGGTCGCAACCCTCCCGCCGCTGCAGAAGTCGCGTGCGCAGAACCGCAACCAGCTGATGGCCTATCTCGGCCGGCTGCCGAGCCAGGATCGTGGCGAGGCGGTACGGCTGGAGAACCTGCGCCTGCCGCGCGACCTGCCGGTGAGCGTGCCGTCGCTCTTGGTGCAGCAGCGGCCGGACATCCGCGCCGCCGAGAGCCAGGTGCACCAGGCCAGCGCCAATGTCGGCGTCGCCACTGCCAACATGCTGCCCAACGTGACGCTGTCGGCGTCGGGCGGAAGTTCGGCGCTGGCGCTGTCTGCGCTGTACGGCCCGCAGACCGCGGCCTGGAGCATCGCCGCGAGCGTTACGGGGCCGATCTTCGACGCCGGCTCTCTTTTCCATACCAAGGAGTCCAAGGTCGCCGCGTTGGCGCAAATTAGCGCACAGTATCGCTCGACCGTGATCACCGCGTTCCAGAATGTTGCCGACTCGCTACGCGCGATCCAGTCGGATGCCGCGCTGCTGAAGGCGCAGGTCGAAGCGGAAAACACAGCGGCCGAAAGCCTGGCGATGTCGCAGGCGCAGTTCAAGGCCGGCTCCACCACGTTCATCTCGGTCATCAATGCCGAGCAGACGCTGCTGACGGCGCGGATCAACCGCGTGAAGGCGCAGGCCTCGCGCTATGCCGACAGCGTGGCGCTGTACCAGTCGCTCGGAGGCGGCTGGTGGAATCGTGTCGATGAAACCCCCGCGGCCGCGGCAAAGTCGGCAGGCATTGCGGGGATATTCGTTCCTGCAGGGGCCTTGCCGGAACGGCCGACCCCGCCATCCAACTGATGCGAGAGTCTGAAGCCATGTTGAAGCGCATGATTGTCATGCTGTGTGTCGTCGGTGCGGTGTTCGCCGCGCTCGCCTGGTTCGTCAATTTCCGTGCTGGCATGATCAGGCAGGCGATGGCCTCGCTCGCCGATCCGCCGCAGACGGTGTCGACGACCGCCGCGGTGCTCAGCGACTGGCAGTCGGGATTGACCGCCATCGGCACGTTTCGCGCGGTGAACGGCGCCGATCTCTCGCTCCAGCAATCCGGTATCGTAGACAGCATCCATTTCGAATCGGGCAAGGATGTCGCCGCCGGTGACGTGCTGGTCGATCTGCGCAAGGAGGACGATGTCGCCAAGCTGCAGTCTTTGCAGGCCACCGCCGACGGCTTTGCCATCACGTTGCGGCGCGATCAGGGCCAGCTGAAGATCAATGCGGTCAGCCAGGCGACGGTCGACAATGACGTCGTGAATCAGCGCAACGCGCTTGCGCTGGTCGCCCAACAGCAGGCGCTGGTAGATCAGAAGACGCTGAAGGCACCGTTTGCCGGGCGTCTCGGTGTGCGTCAGGTCGATGTCGGCCAGTATCTGACCGCAGGCACCACCATCGTCACGCTGCAGGCGCTCGACCGTCTCTATGTCGACTTCACGCTGCCGCAGCAGGCGGTCGACCAGGTCAAGGTTGGACAGGAGGTCGCCGCCCGGATTGACGCGTTTCCGGGACGCACCTTCAAGGGCATCGTGCAGGCGTTCAATTCCAAGGTCGATCAAACCAGCCGCAACGTTCAGATCCGCGCGCTCTTCGACAATGCGGATCGCAAACTCTTGCCCGGCATGTTCGCACGGATCGATGTCACTATCGGCCATGCCACCAGCTACGTCACGCTGCCGCAGACCGCCATCGTCTACAACACCTATGGAGATTCGGTTTTCCTCGCCGTCAAGAGCGACGCGCCCGGTAAGGAGGGGATGGTGGCCCGCCAGACCTTCGTCAAGACCGGCGCCACCCGCGGCGATCAGGTGGCGGTGGTCTCGGGTCTCGATCGGGGCGCGACCGTCGTCACCGCCGGCCAGATCAAGCTGCGCAACGGCAGCCTTCTGAAGGTCGACAACTCGATTCCCGTGGCGAACGATCCAAATCCGGTACCGGCCGATCAGTGAGGGAGGCGAACATGTCCTTTACCGATATCTTTATTCGTCGGCCGGTGCTTGCGATCGTCGTCAGCCTGATGATCCTGGTGCTGGGTATCAAGTCGATGGCTTCGCTGCCAATCTTGCAATATCCGCGTACCCAGAACGCGATCGTCACCGTGACGACAACGTATTACGGCGCCGATCTGGCGATCGTCGCCGGCTTCATCACCACGCCGCTGGAAAACGCCATCGCTCAGGCCAATGGCATCGACTACATGACGTCGACCAGTCAATCCGGCACTTCCACCATCACCGTCAACCTGCGGCTGAACTACGATTCCGGCAAGGCGTTGACCGAGATAAATACCAAGGTGAACTCGGTGCTCAACCAGCTGCCGAGTGGCGTGCAGCAGCCGGTGCTTACGGTCAAGGTCGGTCAGACCATCGATGCCATGTATCTCGGCTTCAGCAGCGACGTGCTGGCGCCAAACCAGATCACCGACTATCTGATCCGTGTGGTGCAGCCGAAACTGCAGGCCGTGTCGGGCGTGCAGACAGCGGAACTGCTCGGCAACAAGACCTTCGCGCTGCGCGCCTGGCTCGATCCGATTAAACTTGCGGCGTATGGCCTGACCGCGTCCGATGTGTCCACCGCGCTGTCCAGCAACGACTACATTGCCGGGCTAGGCACCACCAAGGGCCAGATGGTGCAGGTCAATCTGACGGCCGCGACCAACCTGAAGTCGCTACAGGAGTTTCGTGACCTTGTCGTCAAGCAGGCGGGCGCGTCCAACGTCAAGCTGTCCGATGTGGCCAACGTCACCCTGGGCTCTGAGGATTATGACTCATCGGTCGGCTTCAACGGTAAGCGCGCGGTCTATATTGGCATCCAGGTGGCGCCGAACGCCAACCTGCTCGACGTCATCAAGGGCATCCGCGCAGTCTATCCCGACATCAGGGCGCAGCAGCCGGACGGACTGAATTCCGAGATCATCTATGACTCGACTGAATTCGTAAACAGCTCGATCGACGAGGTGATCCATACCCTGGTCGAAGCTCTTCTCATCGTCACCGTGGTGGTATTCCTGTTCCTTGGCTCGTGGCGTTCGGTGCTGATTCCGGTGATCGCGATACCGCTCTCGCTGGTCGGCACCTTCACCCTGCTGCTGGCGCTCGGCTTCTCGATCAATCTCTTGACGCTGTTGGCGCTGGTGCTCGCGATCGGCCTCGTTGTCGATGACGCCATCATCGTGGTCGAGAACGTCAACCGGCACCTGGCGGCGGGCGCAAGGCCGTTGCAGGCCGCGATCGCCGCCGCGCGCGAGCTTGCGGGTCCTATCGTCGCCATGACCGTCGTGCTGATCGCGGTCTACGTGCCGATCGGCTTCCAGGGCGGCTTGACCGGAGCGCTGTTTACCGAATTCGCTTTTACCCTTGCCGGTGCCGTTACGGTGTCGGCCGTCGTCGCATTGACGCTGACGCCGATGTGCTGCGCCTTCATCTTCAAGCCGCCGAACACCGGCAACCCAACACTCGACGATCGCATCGTTGCGTTCATCGATACGCGGATGGAGGCGTTGCAACATCAATATCGACGCTTGCTCGCCGCCAGCCTGAAAACGATTCCGGTCACAGTTGTGTTTGCGGCTTTGATCTTGAGCAGCATCTATTGGCTCTATACGAACTCCAAGAACGAACTGGCGCCGCAGGAGGATCAGGGTGCGATCCTGATGCAATCTACCGTCGCGCCGAACGCGACGCTGCAGCAGAAGCTGCTGTACTCGGCTGAGGTGTACCGGCGCATCTCCGCGCATCCTGAAACCGCGGGCGTATTCCAGCTCGATCTCATCGGCAGCTCGATCGCGGGCTGGGTGCTCAAGCCCTGGGACAAGCGCGACAAGACCGCGGCGGAGCTGCAGCCGGCCCTTCAGCAGGAGATGGCGGGCATTGCCGGCGCCAAGATCGTGGCTTTCCAGTTGCCGCCGCTGCCCGGGGCGAGTGGCCTTCCGATCCAGTTTGTGATCCAGACCACGGATCCGTTCGACCGGCTCGATGGCATCGCGAAGGCGTTCACTGCGGAGGCGGTGAAGAGTGGCAAGTTCATCTTCCTCGACAACGACCTGAAGGTGGACCAGCCGCAAACCTCGGTCATCATCGATCGCGAAAAGACCGCGCAGCTTGGACTGAAGCTCAGCGATGTCGGCGGTTCGCTCGGCAGCATGCTGGGCGGCGGCTACGTCAATTACTTCGGCCTGGACGGTCGCTCCTATAAGGTCATTCCTCAGGTCGAGCAGCGCCAGCGGCTCAACGCCGATCAGGTGCTTAACTACTTCATCAAGACTTCGGACGGTACGGCTGTTCCGCTGTCGACGATCGCGTCGCTGAAAACAACCACGGTTCCGGAATCGTTGAACCATTTCCAGCAGGTCAATGCCGCCACGATTTCCGGGGTAGCTATGCCCGGCGTGATCACCGGCGAAGCGCTCGCGACGCTGAAGGAGATCGCGGACCGGACCCTGCCCAAGGGCTATACCATCGACTATGGCGGACAGTCGCGGCAATTCATCCAGGAGTCATCCGGTTTCGCCGCCACCTTCGGCTTCGCCTTGATCATCATCTTCCTGGCGTTGTCGGCGCAGTTCGAAAGTTTCCGCGACCCCCTGATCATCCTGGTCTCGGTGCCGCTGTCGATCGCAGGCGCACTGATTTTCATCATGTTGGGCATCAAGGGCGCGAGTCTGAATATCTACACCGAGGTCGGTCTCGTGACGCTGATGGGGCTGATCAGCAAGCACGGCATTCTCATCGTCGAGTTCGCCAACGAGCTGCAGCATGCCGGCCGCTCCAAGCGCGATGCGGTGATCGAAGCCACCGCGATCCGGCTGCGCCCGATCCTGATGACGACGGCGGCCATGGTGATCGGCGTGGTGCCGCTGATCACCGCGTCCGGCGCCGGCGCCGCCTCGCGCTTCAACATGGGGCTGGTGATCGCTTCGGGACTTTCGATTGGCACGCTGTTCACGCTCTTCGTGGTGCCGGCGTTCTACATTCTGTTGGCGGCCGACCATTCCAAGGCTGCTACAGGCGATGACACGGTCGAACTCGAGGCGATCGGACTAGGGGCAACCGCCCAGCCGCGCGCCGCCGAATGAGAGATGCAGGCGTCGAAACACGATCATGACCACGCGATGCTGCTGACCTCAGCGCATTGAGCCAGCGGCCGGTCTCGAGAGATTGTTTGGTGGAATTGGACCGTCATGCTGACCGCTATCTGGCCACAAGGGCGCGATCCGCTGAGCGGAATTTCATGAGTCTTGTTGAGACACTAGTGAACCGCGTCCTGTGATGTGGACGTCGGCGCCGGCTTGGTCGCGTCCTTGGTTAATTCCTTCGGGTCATCGCCGCGTTCGGCCGCGGGTATCAGGCGCTTGCGCTCCCGCTCCTTCATGAACGCGTCGTATTCGGGTGTCCCCTGGCGCGGTGGGACGTCCCGAGGCAGCCCACCGGCCCAGACCGGGAGGATATCGCCGGCACCGTTCGCCAACTTCTCGTTGATCGTTCCGCATCCGCTGAGCGCGGAGGCCGCGAGCACGAGGGCGGTGATGACAAGGATATGGCGGAGGCGGTTCGGCATATGGTGAGGATACAAGTCTTGTCTTTAAGGATGATGGATTTGGGGCGCGACGCTTGGTCCGTAATTGTGCTGCTTTGTTGACAGCGTCATTCCACTTGTACAATCGTACAAATAAGATGGGTCAGCTTCCGCAGCGACCGGCGCTGCGTGGTGCCCTGTAACGGTTGATTTTGATGCGGAGATATTGGTATTTAAATACCATTAGTCGCGAGGTGGGTTAGCTGCGTTGGGACGTAACACTCGCCCATCGTCCGATTGACAACGAGGCGGCCAAAGACGCCTTGTCGCGTTGCGGCTCGGCCGCAAAGCAAGTGGGTTAACGTGAGGCAGAGCCGGGGGACTCGGTTCGAAAAGATTGCAAGGGGGGGAGAGGACGTCCATGTTCAATCGTCGCGAGATGTTGCTTTGGGCTGCCATGTCGGCGCTGTGCACCGCCGCGCCCGCGCGCGCGGAAGATTCCGTTAAGATCGGACTGATCCTGCCGATGACTGGCGGCCAGGCATCGACCGGCAAGCAGATCGACAATGCCATCAAGCTTTACATGCAGCAGAAGGGCGACACCGTCGCCGGCAAGAAGATCGAAATCATCCTGAAGGATGACGCCGCGATCCCCGACAACACCAAGCGCCTCGCGCAGGAGTTGATCGTCAACGACAAGGTCAATTTCATCGCCGGTTTCGGCGTGACGCCGGCGGCACTGGCCGCGGCGCCGCTGGCAACGCAGGCCAAGATCCCGGAAGTCGTGATGGCGGCCGGCACCTCCATCATCACCGAGCGTTCGCCCTATATCGTGCGCACCAGCTTCACGCTAGCGCAGTCGTCCACCATCATCGGCGATTGGGCGGTCAAGAACGGCATCAAGAAGGTGGCGACGCTGACCTCGGACTACGCGCCGGGCAACGACGCGTTGGCGTCTTTCAAGCAGCATTTTACCGCCGGTGGCGGCGAGATCGTCGAAGAGGTCAAGGTGCCGCTGGCCAATCCGGATTTCGCGCCGTTCCTGCAGCGGATGAAGGATGCCAAGCCCGATGCGATGTTCGTGTTCGTGCCGGCGGGGCAGGGCGGCAATTTTATGAAGCAGTATGCCGAGCGCGGCCTCGACAAGAGCGGGATCAAGGTGATCGGGCCGGGCGACGTCATGGACGACGATCTGCTCAACGGCATGGGCGATGCCGCGCTCGGCGCAGTGACCGCGCACCTCTATTCCGCGGCCCATCCCTCGCAGATGAACAAGGATTTCGTCGCCGCCTATAAGAAGGCATTCGGCACCCGTCCAGGCTTCATGGCGGTGAGCGGCTATGACGGCATCCATTTGATCTACGAGGCGCTGAAGAAGACCGCCGGCAACACCGACGGCGACAGACTGATCGAGGCGATGAAGGGCATGAAATGGGAAAGCCCGCGCGGCCCGATCTCGATCGATCCCGAAACCCGCGACATCGTGCAGAACATCTACATCCGCAAGGTCGAGAAGGTCGACGGCGAGCTCTACAACGTCGAGTTCGAGACATTCGAGGCCGTGAAGGATTCCGGCAAGACCAAGAAGTGAGCGAGGGTGCTCTCCAGTTCTGAACTCAGCTCTTTCCACGTCATGCCCGGGCTTGACCCGGGCATCCACGTCGTGTCCCTCGGCGAGGAAGACGTGGATGGCCGGGACGAGCCCGGCCATGACGGTCTTCGCGTCGTGGCGTTCTCTCGGTAAGCTGGTCCAATGGCTTCTGTCCTCACCAACCTGTTCGACGGTGTCGCCTACGGCATGCTGCTGTTCGTGCTCGCCTGCGGGCTTGCGGTGACGCTGGGACTGATGAACTTCGTCAATCTCGCGCACGGTGCCTTCGCGATGGCCGGCGGCTATGTCTGCGCCGTGCTGGTGAACAATTCCGGCTGGCCGTTCTTTGCGGCGCTGCCGCTCGCCTTCGTGGCCAGCGCCGCGATCGGCATATTGCTTGAGCGCTTGCTGTACCGCCATCTCTACGCCCGCAGCCATCTCGACCAGGTGCTGTTCTCGATCGGCCTTGTCTTCATGTCGGTGGCGGGGGTCGACTTCATCATGGGATCGTCACGGGTCTTCATGAAGCTGCCGGCGGCGCTGGAAGGGCAGATCGATCTGTTCGGCGTCGGCATCGGGCGCTACCGGCTGATGATCGTGGTGATCTGCGGCCTGCTGACGGTGGCGCTGCAGCTGATCCTGGCCAAGACGCGGTTCGGCAGCCGGTTGCGGGCCGCCGTCGACGATCCGCGCGCCGCGATCGGCCTCGGCATCAACGTGCCGCAGGTGTTCGCCTTCACCTTTGCTTTTGGTTGCGGGCTCGCCGGCCTCGGCGGCGCGTTGAGCGCGGAAATCCTCGGGCTCGATCCGTATTTCCCGCTGAAGTTCATGATCTACTTCCTGATCGTCGTGACGGTCGGCGGCTCCTCCAGCATCACCGGGCCGTTCCTGGCCTCGCTGCTGCTTGGCATCGCCGACGTCGCCGGGAAGTATTACTTCCCGAAGGTGGGTCCCTTCGTGATCTACACCGTGATGATCGTAATCCTGATCTGGCGCCCGAACGGTCTGTTCGGCCGCACCGCTGCGCGTTGAGCCCGCCATGACCGCGCAGTCCGATGTCTCCTCTCACGCAATGGCCAGCGCGCGCTGGCGGATCAGCGAGGCCGTGTTCTGGGCCCTCGGGCTGGCCTGCGCCTTCCTGTTCCCGTCGCGCTATCTGATCATGACCGACATCGTGCGGCTCGCGCTGTTCGCGCTGTCGCTCGACCTGATCCTCGGCTATGCCGGCATCGTCTCACTTGGTCATGCGGCCTTCTTCGGCGTCGGCGCCTATTCGGCCGGCTTGCTGGCGCTGCACGGCATCATCAATGAGCCCGTCGTCGCGCTGGTGGCGGCCGGTCTCGTCGCGGCCGTGGTCGGCTTCCTGACGAGTTTCCTGGTGATCCGCGGCGTCGACCTGACGCGGCTCATGGTGACACTCGGGATCGCGCTGCTGCTGGAAGCGCTCGCCGAACGGTTCTCCGATATCACCGGCGGCACCGACGGCCTGCAGGGCATCGAGATGCAGCCGATCCTCGGGTTGTTCACCTTCGACATGTTCGGCAAGACCGGCTTCTTCTATTCGCTGATCGTGCTGTTCGTCCTGTTCCTGCTTGCGCGTCGCATCGTGCATTCGCCGTTCGGCCTGTCGCTGCGCGCGATCAGGAACAATCCGCTGCGGGCGGCTGCGATCGGCATGCCGGTCAATCGCCGCCTGATCGCGGTCTATACGCTCGCCGCCTTCTATGCCGGCATTGCGGGAGCGCTGTTCACCCAGACCACCGCGCTGGCCTCGCTCGACGTCTTCGCCTTCGAGCGCTCGGCCGACCTGATGCTGGTGCTTGTGATCGGCGGCACCGGTTATCTCTACGGCGGCCTGATCGGCGCTGTCGTGTTCAAGATGCTGCAGGAACTGTTTCAGAACCTCACCCCACAATACTGGCTGTTCTGGATCGGCCTCGTGCTGGTCGTGATCGTGCTGGTCGGTCGCGCGCGCCTCCATCGTTGGGTGCTGTTCGTGCCGAATTTGATCATCCGCCAGTTCGCCGGACGCAAGGCGGTCGTCGCCGTTCCCGAGAGTGACGCGTCATGACGATCGCGCTCGAAACTCAAGGACTGGAAAAGGCGTTCGGTGGCCTCCGCGTCACCCGCGATCTCTCGCTGAAGGTGGCGCAGGGCGCCCGCCACGCGCTGATCGGACCGAACGGCGCCGGCAAGACCACCGTCATCAATCAGCTCACCGGCGTGCTGAAGCCAAACAGCGGACGCATCCTGCTCGAGGGCAATGACATCACTGATCTGCCCGTGCACAAGCGGGTGCTGCGCGGACTGTCGCGCACATTCCAGATCAACCAGCTCTATGCCGAGCTGACCCCGCTCGAAACCATCGGACTCGCGGTGTCGGAGCGGATGGGCCGCGGCGGCGACTGGTGGCGGCGGATGGGAACTCGCGACGACGTCAACACCGAGATCACCGAGATTCTGTCGCGCTTCCATCTGCTTGATGTGATGACCGAGCTCACCTCGACGCTGCCCTATGGCAAGCAGCGCCTGCTCGAGATCGCGGTCGCGATCGCTGCCAAGCCGCGCGTGTTATTGCTCGACGAGCCGGCCGCCGGCGTGCCCGAAAGCGAGCGCCACGACATCCTGGCCGCGGTCGCGGCGCTGCCGCGCGACGTCACCGTGCTGCTGATCGAGCACGACATGGATCTGGTGTTCTCTTTCGCGGACCGCATCTCGGTGCTGGTCAATGGCGGGCTGCTCACGGAAGGCGCGCCCGACGAGGTCGCGCGTGATCCGCAGGTCAAGGCGGTCTATCTCGGCGAGGCGTTCGATGCCTGATCTCTTGTCCATCCAGGGCCTGCGTGCCGGATATGGCGAGGCGGTGGTGCTGCCTGGCATGTCGTTGGTGCTCGCCGAGGGGCAGGTGCTGGCGCTGCTCGGCCGCAACGGCACCGGCAAGACCACGCTGATCAATTCGATCGTCGGCATCACCCGCCGCTTCGGCGGCAGCGTCGCGCTCGCAGGCCTCGACATCACCGGGATGCGGCCGGACCAGCGCGCCCGCGCCGGGATCGGCTGGGTGCCGCAGGAGCGCAACATCTTCCGGTCGTTGACTGTCGAGGAGAATATGACCGCGGTGGCCCAGCCCGGGCCGTGGACGGTCGAGCGGGTGTACGAGATGTTTCCGCGGCTGAGGGAACGACGCAGCAATTTCGGCAACCAGCTCTCCGGCGGCGAGCAGCAGATGCTGGCGATCGGCCGCGCGCTGACGCTGAACCCGAAGGTACTGTTGCTGGACGAGCCGACCGAGGGGCTTGCGCCGATCATCGTTGAGGAATTGTTAAAGGCGATCGGAACCATCACGCGCTCCGGCGGCATCTGTTCTGTTATCGTCGAGCAGAATGCACAAAAGATTCTGGGGCTCGCCGACCGCGTTGTGATATTGGAGCGCGGCACGATCGTGCACGACGCCGCGAGCAGCGCGCTGAAGGCCGATCCCTCCGTCCTCGAGCGCCACCTCGGCGTGTCCGGGGCCAAAGCACATTAGAAGCACATTGACGAGATCAGGGAGTTGACCATGCAGCGAACCAAGCCTCCATTCCGCGCCGATGAGGTCGGCAGCCTGTTGCGGCCGCCAAAGATCAAGGAGGCCCGCGCCAGGCTGGAGAAGGGCGAGATTTCGGCCGACGATCTGCGCAAGGTCGAGGACATGGAAATCGAGAAGGTCGTGCACAAGCAGGCCTCGATCGGCCTGAAGCTCGCGACCGATGGCGAGTTTCGCCGTTCCTGGTGGCACTTCGATTTTCTCAGCCATCTGACGGGTTGCGAGCTGTTCCACCCCGACATGGGCATCCAGTTCGCGGGCGTGCAGACCCGCCATGATGCGATCAGGGTGACCGGCAAGCTCGATTTTTCCGATCATCACCCGATGCTGGATCACTTCAGGTTCCTGAAGAAATACGCCGATCAGGCGCATGTCACGCCGAAGATGACGATCCCGTCGCCGGCGGTGCTGCACTTCCGCGGCGGCCGCAAGCTGATCTCGAAGGAGGTTTATCCTGACCTCGAGGAGTTCTTCCAGGATCTCGGCAAGACCTACCGCAAGGCGGTAAAGGCCTTCTACGACGCCGGTTGTCGCTATCTGCAGTTCGACGACACGGTGTGGGCCTATCTCTGCTCGCAGGAGGAACTGCAGAAGGCGCGCGAGCGCGGCGACAATCCCGATGGCCTGCAGGAGCTCTATGCCCGCGTCATCAACTACGCGATCGCCGACCGTCCGTCCGACATGGTTGTTACCACGCATGTTTGTCGCGGCAATTTCCGCTCGACCTGGATTTCGTCGGGCGGCTACGAGCCGGTGGCCGAGACCATGCTGGCCGGCACCAATTACGACGGCTACTTCCTCGAATATGATTCCGACCGCGCCGGTGGCTTCGAGCCGCTGCGCTTCCTGCCGAAGGGCAACAAGGTCGTGGTGGTCGGCGTGATCACCTCGAAGTTCGGCGAGCTCGAGAACAAGGACGACGTCAAGCGTCGGCTGGACGAGGCGGCGAAGTTCGCCCCGATCGAGCAACTCGCGGTGTCGCCGCAATGCGGTTTTGCTTCGACCGAGGAGGGCAACGTCCTCTCCGAGGAGGAGCAGTGGGCCAAGCTTCGCCTCGCTGTCGAGGTCGCCAACGAGGTGTGGGGCAAGTAGCCTTCGCCCGTCATTCCGGGTTCGCATCTTCGATGCACCCGGAATGACGGCGCATACCGCGTCAGTCTGTGCGGCTGGACAGACGTCTTTGCCGCATGATATCTTTGGACTATTGAGGATGGTCCAAAGATGTTGATCGCTTCCTTCGAGCTTATTCAGCCCTGATGAACGGTTAGCCGGTCGAACGACCGAGTTGCCGTTACGCCGCTACGCCCCACTCCGGTGAGGCGCCGCCTGTTGCTGTTGAAGCCGAGAAGCCCTCATGCCCCAATCACCCGATGCGCCCCGTTCGCAAATTGCGTCCTATATCCCCGAACTCGATCGTCTGGCCGCCGATGTCATGGCTGACTGGAGAGTGCCAGGCGCCGCGCTTGCCGTGGTGCAGGACGACAAGGTCGTGCTCGCACGCGCCTACGGCCAGCGCGATGTCGAGGCGGATTTGCCCGTCACGCCTGCGACCCAGTTCGCGATCTGCTCGATCACCAAATCCTTCACCGCGACTGCGATCGCGCTGCTGCACGATGAGGGGCGGCTCGACTGGGCCAAACCGGTGCGCGATTTTATCCCCGAGTTTCGTCTCAACGATCCGGTGGCGACGGAGCGCGTCACCGTGCTCGATTTGTTGTGTCATCGCACCGGGCTGCCGCGCCATGACTGGGTGCACGAGCCCGGCGATCTCGCGCCCGCCGACATGCTCGGCCTGATGCGGCATCTGGAATTGAGCCGCGATATCCGCAGCGCATTTCAATACAACAACCTCTGCTACAATGTTGCGGGCTTGCTGATCGAGCGCCTGAGCGGGCAAAGCTATCAGGCGTTCATCCGCGCCCGCCTGACCGACCAGCTCGGCATGAATGTCGGCTTCAACATTGATGATCTCGAAGCCTCGAGCGAGCCGGCACGGCCGTACAAGATGTACGAAGACACGCGGCTGCCCGCGTTCCGTCTGCCGATCACGACCACCGCGTCCGGCGCGATGACCACCTCGGTCGTGGATTTCGCGAACTGGATGCGGCTGCATCTCGGTCAGGGCGCGTTCGACGGCGAGCGCATATTGCCCGCAGCGCTGATCGGTGAGCTGCATGCGCCGCGTGTCTACAACACGTTGCCGGGCTATGCCGAGTTCGGCCCGGCGCATTACGGCCTCGGCTTCCAGTGCAACAGCTACCGCGGCGACCGACTGGTCGAGCACGGTGGCGGCTGGATTGGCTGGAATACGCAGATGACCTTGTTGCCGGATTTTGGCATCGGCATTGCCGTCTTCACCAACCGCAGTCCCAACCAGGTGCCGTGGACGCTGACCTTGCACGTCATCGACCGGCTGCGCGGCCGCGAGCCGATCGAATGGCGCGAGCGTTTCCGCAAGCGGCGGGACGAATTCCTCGCCCATCTTCAGCTCGACAAGGATGCGCGGGCGAAGGCCCGCCACAACGACACGCGGCCGGCGCACGGACTCGCGGCCTATGCCGGTGACTACGCGCATCCGGCCTACGGCGTGATGTCGATCAAAGAGCAGGACGGTGCTCTGCACTGGTCGTGGCGCGGCCTGTTTGCGACCTTGGTGCACCGTCACTTTGAGACGTTCGAAACGCCTGAGGTGCTGGACCGCTACGTGCCGGACTCGCTTCCGATCACCTTCCTGACCAATCGCGACGGCAACATCGTCAGCCTCTCCGCGCCGCTCGAACCGGCAGTCGCGGATATCGTGTTCGTTCGCCTTGCGGCCGGCGACTGCACCGACGCCGCGTTCCGTGCGCGCTGCGTCGGCAGCTTCAAGTGGGGCGCGATCACGCACCGCGTCGCGCTGGATCGCGAGGGGGCGCTCGAATTGAAGTCCGACCACCAGCCGGTCTATCGTCTCGCTCCTGAGCAGGGAAGGAGGTTTCGCATCGTCGGGCTGGCGAGCCTCGTCGAGTTTTGCGGTGACGGGACGACCGTGGACGAGATGATCTTTCATCACCCGGGTGGCACGTTCGTAGCGCGGCGAACAGACGAGTAGGGTGTCTTGGGCGCCGACGCTCCTCGATGATGGTTCTGGCGGGCGTCGTCTCACTTCTCCGCCAGATAGACCTCGCCGAGCAGCGAGGAGTTCGACCACGGCACCTGCTTGCCCTTGGTGGAGGCTACGACCTCGGCGCGGACCCGTGTCAGCATCTGCTGAACTTCGAGGCCGGGGGTGCCGAGGTGGCGCGACAGCGCCGCGGAGAACGGGCTGTTGGCGCCTTCGCCGTCGAGTGCGACCTGGCCCGGCGCGGTTGCAAACGCGATCAGCGTGCCGGCGCCGAGTGTCGAGCCGGATCCAAGCGAGGCCGGCGCGGCAAGACCAGATCCGCCCTCGATGCCGCGACTGGCACCGGTGGACGCGACCTGCGGCGCCATCGGATTGTTGCGACAGGCATCGAGGATCAGGATGTTGGTGCGGATCTGGTCGTCGAGGCCGGCCATGATGGTGTCCATGTCGACCATCGCATCGGTCATGCGGTGGCCTGCCTGGAACTGGATGTCGACCGGCACCAGATAGTTGCGGCCATCGACCTGCACGCCATGGCCGGCATAGTAGACCACCGCGATCTGCGACCGCGCCGCCTCGCGCAGGAAGTCGTCGATCGTCGTCTGCATCGCGTCGCGACCGAGATCGAGGCCCTCGGACACGGTGAAGCCGATGTCGCGCAGGCTTTTTGCGATCGCGCGCGCGTCGTTGGGCGGGTTGGGCAGCGCCCTCACATGCGCATAGGCGCCGTTGCCGATCACCAGCGCGACCCGCCGGCCGGTTGCTGCGGCCTGCGCACGGGCTGCGGGCGGGGCCGGTGCAACGGCGGGAGCAGCCGGTGCGGCGCCGGGACTCGCCTCGGCTGCCGGCGTTATGGCCGCGGCCTTACGCGGCACTGCGTCTGCCTCCTTGAGCAGCGCGAGCCGCACCTTGGCGGTGGCCTGGTTGGCCCTGCTGCCGACATCGGACGCCTGGCCTTCGAGGACCGCGGCATAATCCGCCCTGGCATGCGTGTCATCGCCCTTGGCCTCGTAGGCGAGGCCGCGCTGGGTATAGGCCGAAATCAAGACGCTGCCGGGCGGCGTCATGATGTTGGCGGGCGCTTTCGCCTTCGCCAGCCGGATCGCCTCCGTGGTGTCCGTGATTGCGTGGTCGATATCGCCCTTGGCGCGCCAGATCACGGCGCGGCTGATCAAGGGCTGGGGCAGCGAGGGGTCGATCCGGACAGCCTCGTTGATGTCGGCCAGCGCGCCGTCGAGGTCGCCGAGGGCCTGTTTGGAGATGCCGCGGTTCTGATAGGAAAAGGCCGATCTCGGGCCGGCCTTGATCGCGGCTTCATAGTCGGTGATCGCCTTGGCGTAGTCACCCTTGGCGCGCCAGGCGTTACCACGATTGTGGAAGATGATGCCGCTCGGCGGCCCCATGCGCAGTGCGTCGTTGAAATCGGCGATCGCGATGTCGTACTCGCCCTTGTCGTAATTGGCCGAGCCGCGCAAATTGTAGACGGCAGTGCTGGGCTGTAGCCGGATCGCCTCGGTGGCATCAGCGATCACCTGCGGATAATTGCCCTTCTTGTTCCAGCCGACGGCGCGCCAGAAATAAATGGTCGCGAGCTTCTCGCCGGAAAACACTTTCAGCGCGACGATCTTGCTGCAGGCATCGATCATCTGGTCGGCCGGCGTGGTGTCAGTGGTGCAGAGCGGCCCGAGTTGTGACCTGGCCTGGGCGGAGCAGGGCGCCGACCACAGTGCGGCGGCGAGCAGGGCAGCAATCAGGAGCAGGCGGCGCATCGGTCGTCCATTGGAGCCTCCACGGGTTTGTTGCCTGCCGCAAGGCATGGGTTCATTTCCCTGGTGGGCAGATGATGATAGGACATCGGCGCGCCCCTCCGCTGCCCACCTCCTTCCCAAGCGTCGCCTCAAGCCCCTGGCCTCATGAAGAACGACGACATCCTCAGCCAGATCTCGGACTTCTGCCGGCGCTCCGACATGGCGGAGACGACGTTCGGCCGCCGCGCCGTCAACGACGGCAAGCTGGTGCACCGGCTGCGCGAGGGCAAGCGCATCACCATCGACACGCTCGACCGCATCAACGCCTTCATCGCAACATCCACGCCCGGCGGCGTGCCGCCGCCGCGTGGTCTCGTGGTGCCGCCGGAGAAGCGCGACCCGAAGGCTAATTTCCGCTTCTTCGAGAACCGCCAGAGATACCTGCTGTTCGTCCACACCTGCAGCGAAAAGCGGGTCATTGCCGACAGGGTCGCGCTGGAATTGTCCGCGATCCATCCGCGGCCGCCGGCGCTGCGGGTGTTCGACGCGGGCATGGGCGATGGCACGGTGCTGGCGCGGGTGCTGCGGGCGATGCATGGCCGCTTCCCCAGCATGCCGTTCTATGTCGCCGGCAAGGAGCTGAGCCTCGAGGACGTCCGCCTGACCCTCGACAAGGTGCCGGACCGGCTGTTCGAACATCCGGCCAGCGTTTTCGTGTTCACCAACATGTATTACGCCGAGGCGCCGTGGCTGACGCCGAAGGCGGCCACGGCGGCCTCCAGCATGATCTGGCACGAGGTGGCGCTGCGCGGGGCCTCCTCGGGCGAATTCGAGGCCCAGATCGCGGAACTCGGCCCGTTTCTGGAGCAGAACTGGCGGGCCAATATCAGCCCCCGGACCGCGATGCCGATCTATGAGCGGCCGGTGGCGCTGGTCCTGTACCGGGACGACCACCGGTTCCTGCTTGATTCGATCATCCCCCGGGCGGGCCGGACCGAGGCCAATTTCGACCTTGTGATCGCTTCCCAGCCATATCGGGCCAAATCCTCTGTGAATTTCCGCGCCAAGCGGATTATCGCGCCGCTGGCCCGGGCGCTGCGGGCCGGGGGGCGACTGATAGGAATCCACTCCCATGGGCACGATCCGGGGCTTGAAATCATTCAAGCTGTCTGGCCCGGAGAAAATCCTTTCGCGGTCAGCCGTCATGAGCTATTGCGCGCGGTGAAATACGAGCTGGGGTCGGCGGGGCGGGAGCTTAACTTTAATGCGTATGCCGATAACCGTTCGATCTTCCGATATGATATGGAAGCGCTGCCCAACGAGGTGACCGGCTCGATCGGAACCTCCACGGCCTTTGCAGCGTGGAATGCGGCGGTGTATGTCGCCCAGATTGAAGATGACCGGTTGACGGAAATGACTGAAAGCGGGCGGACCCTCGATGCCACCAGAGAGGTTCTGCGCAAGCACAATGGGCTCTGGTTTTACGACGAATCCTACGTCATCTCGCGTCGTCGGGACTGACATTCCATGACACTCCATGACAAGAGCCGCCGGGATGGCGGCAACTAATAAGAGGTTTTGCTGATGCGCGCGTCCTACCTGTTCACCAGCGAGTCGGTTTCCGAAGGCCATCCGGACAAGGTCTGCGACCGCATCTCGGACGAGATCGTCGACCTGTTCTATCGCGAGGGCCCAAAGGCGGGCATCGACCCCTGGGCGATCCGCGCAGCCTGCGAGACGCTCGCGACCACCAACAAGGTGGTGATCGCCGGCGAGACCCGCGGTCCGAGCTCGGTCACCAACGACCATATCGAGAGCGTCGTCCGCGCCGCGATCAAGGACATCGGCTACGAGCAGGACGGCTTCCACTGGGAGAAGGCCGACATCGAGATCCTCTTGCATCCGCAGTCGGCCGACATCGCGCAGGGCGTCGATGCGCTGCAGCCGGGCGAGGTCAAGGAAGAGGGCGCCGGCGACCAGGGCATCATGTTCGGTTACGCCACCAACGAGACGCCGGACCTGATGCCGGCGCCGATCTTCTATGCCCACAAGATCCTGCGGCTGATCTCCGAAGCGCGCCACTCCGGCAAGGAGAAGGTGCTGGGACCGGACTCCAAGAGCCAGGTCACCGTGCAGTACGAGAACGGCAAGCCGGTCGGCGTGCGTGAGATCGTGGTCTCGCACCAGCATCTGGTCGAGGATATCTCGTCCAGCCAGATCCGCGACATCGTCGAACCCTATGTGCGCGAGGCGCTGCCGAAGGACTGGATCAACGGCAAGACCATCTGGCACATCAATCCGACCGGCAAGTTTTACATCGGCGGTCCCGACGGCGATTCCGGCCTCACCGGGCGCAAGATCATCGTCGACACCTATGGCGGCGCGGCCCCGCATGGCGGCGGCGCGTTCTCCGGCAAGGACCCGACCAAGGTCGACCGCTCCGCGGCCTATGCCGCGCGCTATGTCGCCAAGAACATCGTTGCGGCCGGCCTCGCTGACCGCTGCACGCTGCAGCTCGCCTACGCCATCGGCGTGGCGCGGCCGCTGTCGATCTACATCGACACCCACGGCACCGGGAAGGTACCGGAGGATGTGCTTGAGCAGGCGGCGGCCAAGGCCATGGACCTGACGCCGCGCGGCATCCGCAGCCATCTCGACCTCAACCGCCCGATCTACGCGCGCACCTCGGCCTACGGCCATTTCGGCCGCACGCCGGACAATGAAGGCGGCTTCTCCTGGGAGAAGACCGATCTGGTCGAACCGCTGAAGCGCGCGGTCTGACTTTCTCCGTAATCGTCTTGCGTGTTCCGGAAAGCTGAACGCTTTTCGGAATACGCTTTTTAAGGGATCAATCGCATGAACGCCCCCACGAAGCCCGGCTTCACCGACTACATCGTCAAGGACATTTCGCTCGCCGAGTTTGGCCGCAAGGAAATCTCGCTGGCCGAGACCGAGATGCCCGGCCTGATCGCGACCCGCGAGGAGTACGGCCCGAAGCAGCCGCTGAAGGGCGCGCGCATCGCGGGCTCGCTGCACATGACGATCCAGACCGCGGTGCTGATCGAGACGCTGGCAGCCCTCGGCGCCGACATCCGCTGGGTCTCCTGCAACATCTATTCGACGCAGGACCACGCCGCGGCGGCGATCGCCGCCGCCGGCATTCCGGTGTTCGCGGTCAAGGGCGAGAGCCTTTCCGAATACTGGGACTACACCGCCAAGCTGTTCGACTGGCACGGCGGCGGTCACCCGAACATGATTCTCGACGACGGTGGCGATGCCACCATGTACGTCCATCTCGGTCTGCGCGCCGAGAACGGCGACACCCAGTTCCTGGACAAGCCGAGTTCGGAAGAAGAGGAGGTCTTCTTCGCGCTTTTGAAGAAGCAGCTCAAGGAAAAGCCGAAGGGCTACTTCGCCGAGATCGCCAAGAGCATCAAGGGCGTTTCCGAAGAGACCACCACGGGCGTGCATCGTCTCTATGACATGCAGAAGGCCGGAACGCTGCTGTGGCCGGCTATCAACGTCAACGACAGCGTCACCAAGTCGAAATTCGACAATCTCTATGGCTGCCGTGAATCGCTGGTCGACGGCATTCGCCGCGGCACCGACGTGATGATGTCGGGCAAGCTCGCGATGGTCGCGGGCTTCGGCGACGTCGGCAAAGGCTCGGCCGCCTCGCTGCGCCAGGCCGGCTGCCGTGTCATGGTCTCCGAGGTCGATCCGATCTGCGCCTTGCAGGCGATGATGGAAGGCTATGAGGTCGTGACCATGGAAGAGGCGGCGCCGCGCGCCGATATCTTCGTCACCGCCACCGGCAACAAGGACATCATCACCATCGAGCACATGC
Organism: Bradyrhizobium sp. LTSPM299; assembly: GCF_000938235.1. Taxonomy (NCBI): domain Bacteria; kingdom Pseudomonadati; phylum Pseudomonadota; class Alphaproteobacteria; order Hyphomicrobiales; family Nitrobacteraceae; genus Bradyrhizobium; species Bradyrhizobium sp. LTSPM299. Next base: position 26,039 of record NZ_JYMU01000081.1, on the reverse strand, counting down.
GCGCGATGAAGGATCGAGCCATCGTCTGCAATATCGGCCACTTCGACAACGAGATCCAGATCTCGGCGCTGCGTAATCTGAAGTGGAACAACATCAAGCCGCAGGTCGACGAGATCGAATTCCCCGACAAGCATCGCATCATCATGCTGTCGGAAGGCCGTCTCGTGAACCTCGGCAACGCGATGGGCCATCCGTCCTTCGTGATGTCGGCGTCCTTCACCAACCAGACGTTGGCGCAGATCGAGCTTTGGGCCAACAACAAGGACGGCAAGTACAAGAAGGAAGTCTACGTGCTGCCGAAATCGCTGGACGAGAAGGTCGCCCGCCTGCATCTCGCCAAGCTCGGCGCCAAGCTGACCGAGCTGCGCAAGGACCAGGCCGACTATATCGGCGTTAAGCAGGAAGGCCCCTACAAGTCGGATCACTACCGCTACTGATCTGTGCTCATCGCGAGCCATCAGGTGAAAAGCCCCGGCATCGTCCGGGGCTTTTTGCTGTGGCGGCCGGTCCCGCCGGTGCGTCGGTCGAGCCAATGCGTTGTTTCGCGTATACGCATCGGGGAGTGAATCGGCGATCTTTGAGTGGATCTTGGGGCGAAGGGTTAACGCCGGATTAACCGGCGGCGTATAGGCTTCCGGGTTCGAGGCTGCAGCGGAGGACTTGGTCCCATGGAAGCCCAGAGGATTGCGGTCGACGCCGTTGTTGCGCTGACCGATTGCGACCGTGACGCCGTTATCGCCTTCATCCGCAAGCTCTATCTCGCCGGCGTGCGCGACCCCAAGCGCCTGACCTTCAAGGGCCTGCAGGCACTGCGGGCGTGATCGCTTCGCTGATGCTGGCATTGAAGCTGCGGCCTCATTGACGGTGTCATCACCCGCGAATGCGGTGATCCAGTATTCCCGAGACGCCAGTGCGTGAACCGAGAGGCCGCGGCGTACTGGGTCGCCCGGTTAAGCCGGGCGATGACATCTGTGGATGGAGACGCAGCTTCGCATTCTCGCGACATGATTTGCCCGAGCTTTGCATTTCGTTCCGCCCTCTTCAAACAAGGGCGCAGGGAAAGTCGGGTGCCGATTGCACCCATGGGCCCGGTGCAACAAAAAGCACCGGGGTAGGACCACAGGTGTAACCGGAAACAACCCGGCTTTCCCTGCGCGATGGGTTACGGCTTATACGTGCTCCCCGGCGAAGACCGGGCTTGTTTGTCACCGTCGTCCACGAGACGCGTATGCGTCTTGCGGACTTTTGCCTGCCACTGGGGCGTCGGGACCACACGATTTCACCGTCCGCCTCTGCCACGCTCGTCAGTCGTGACTTGAGCGTCCACCGCATCCCACCGCGCGTTCGTGACGTGCGCTCGCCCCTCAATCGGGTGAGACGGGCATATCTATACACTGAGCTTAACTTCGGATAAAGCGAAATATTTTCATCGCGAGGGCTTGCGCCGTCGGGCAACTCAGTGCCAAGGGGAGCGGCGTTATGAATATGCGGGGGCAGGGGCCGGCGCTGCTTGTTCGTCTAGGCCGCCCGCACCACCGGTCTGATCTTGCCGAGTTCGTTGCCAAGTGCGGTTTCCGCCACGCGAACATCATAGGCGTTCTGCAGGTTCAGCCAAAGCTGGGCAGACGTGTTCAGCGCCTTGGACAGGCGCAGTGCGGTATCCGCCGTAATCGCAGTCTCCTCATTCGCGATCCGCTCGATCCTGGTGCGCGGAACGCCGCAAGCCTTAGCAAGCGCGCCGGCAGACAGCGCGAGCGGGACGAGGAACTCTTCCCGGAGCACCTCGCCGGGGTGCATCGGGGGTAGTTTCTTTGCCATATGCGACCCCTTCTGTGGTCTGGGGGACGGCCCCCTCCGTGTGGCTAGGAGTGGTAGTCGGTAAACTCGACGCCGGTTGGACTCTCCTCGGTCCAGATGAAGCAGATGCGGAACTGATCGTTCACGCGGATAGAGTGCTGGCCCCTGCGGTCGCCTTGGAGGGCCTCCAATCGATTGCCCGGAGGGGAGCTGAGATCCTGCAACGCCACGGCCACTTGGAGGTACTGAAGCTTTCGGCGCGTGACCTTGAGCAGATCGGCTGGAAAGCCCTTTTGGGCTTCGCCTTCGAAGGCAGCTTCAGCCTTCGCGTCTTTAAAGCTCCTGATCACAAGGCTGTATGTATCATGTTATGATACGGGATACAACCCCGTATCATAACATGATACAGTTACTGAAGTCTGGAAGTCTGCCTCGATGGCGAATATGCCGCGCTGAAATGTAAGTCCCGGAGCGCGCTAGGGGTGCTTGTCACACTGAGTTTACCGAGGCTGTGCAACGGTCGACTTGGCTGCTGGTGACGTAAGAATCTTGCCGAGCGCGGTGCCTCTGATCCCTCGGGTCGAGGTGATAGGATCCTACCCGGCATTCTGCATTGAAAGGAAATCGTCATGTCCGACACGTCAGGATCTTTCGCCACAACCGCGCTGAGCGGATATGAGTTGCTGGCCGATCCGCAGTTCAACAAGGGCACGGCGTTCTCCGAGGCCGAGCGCGACGCGTTCGACCTGCACGGGCTGCTGCCGCCCAACGTCGCGACGCTGGATGAGCAGGTCTCGCGCCGCCTGCAGGCGCTGCGCGGCTACGAGACCGATATCGAACGCTATGCCGTGCTGCGCGAGCTGCAGGACACCAACGAGACCCTGTTCTACGCGCTCCTGGTCGGAAACCTGGAGGAGCTGCTACCGATCGTCTACACGCCCACCGTCGGCGCCGGCTGCCAGCAGTTCAGCCGTCTGTTTCGCAAGCCGCGCGGCCTGTTCCTCAGTATCCCGCACAAGGCCCGGATCGATCGCATCCTGGCGCAACCGCGTTTCGACAAGGTCGAGGCGATTGTGGTGACTGACGGCGAGCGGATTCTTGGCCTCGGCGACCAGGGTGCCGGCGGCATGGGCATCCCGATCGGCAAGCTGTCGCTCTATACCGGCTGCGGCGGCCTGCATCCCGCGACGACACTGCCGATCTTGCTCGATGTTGGCACCGACAATCCCGACTGCCTGGCCGATCCGCTCTATGTCGGCTGGCGCAACGAGCGCGTCCGCGGCCAGGCGTATGACGACTTCATCGAGGCCTTCGTCTCGGCGGTGGTGAAGCGCTGGCCGCGCGTCCTGCTGCAATGGGAGGATTTCGCAAAGAACAACGCGACGCGGATGCTCGAGCGTTATCGCGACCGGCTCCTGACCTTCAATGACGACGTCCAGGGCACCGCGGCGGTGGCGACCGGCGCCTTGCTTTCGGCCATCAATGTCACGGGCGTGCCGCTCACCGAGCAGCGCGTGGCCGTGCTCGGCGCAGGCTCGGCCGGCTGCGGCATCGCCGGCCTGATCCGCGCCGCGATGCGCGATGCCGGCCTGTCCGACAGAGAGGCGGCGACACGCTTCTTCATGGTCGACCGTGACGGGCTCTTGGTCGAGGGCATGACCGGGTTGGCTCCGTTCCAGCTTCCCTTCCTCCAGAACAAGCAGGCGCTCGGGGACTGGAAGCTCAATCATCCCGACAAGATCGGGCTGCTCGACGTCGTGCGCAACGCCCACCCGACCGTGCTGATCGGGGTGTCCGGCCAGGCCGGCGCATTCTCCGAACCGATCGTGCGCGCGATGGCCGAGTGCAACAAACGGCCGGTGATCTTTCCGCTGTCGAATCCGACCTCGCGCGAGGAGGCGACGCCCGCGGACATCGAGGCCTGGACCGAGGGACGGGCGCTGATCGGCGTCGGCAGCCCGTTTCCGCCGATCGTGCGCGACGGCGTCAGGTTCAAGGTCGACCAGACCAACAACTCCTACATCTTCCCGGGCGTCGGTCTCGGCGCGCTGGCGGTCGGCGCCGGCCGCATCAGCGACGGGATGTTCATGGCCGCGGCCAAGGCGCTGGCCAGTTCCTCGCCGGCCCGCAACAATCCGAAACACAATCTGCTGCCTCCGGTCAGCGCGCTGCGCGAGGTCGCGCTGACCGTTGCGCTTGCGGTGGCGATCCAGGCGCACAAGGAAGGGCTGGTCACCGATATTCCGATCGACCAGATCGAGCAGCGCATCATCGCCAGGATGTGGACACCCCGCTACGTCCCTTATCGCCGCACGGCGGCGGCTACCGTTTGATCGAAGCGGCGGCCAGAATTGCAGCGCGCGTGAGACGCTCGGCACATCGGAGCTGGAACCGGCGTGGTAAGGCTGGTTGCCTGGATTGTGCTCCCCGGTTTGCCGGATAGGACCTGCGCCGGGCGGTTGTGTTGCCGGCTGAGGAAAGTGATGAAACGCGTTTGTATCGTTGCGTATGCGGCGCTCGGGGTGAGCGTCGGCCTGTCCTCGACATTTGCATTGGCGCAGTCGGTAGAGATTCCACTCAACTATGCCGTGAATACCGGCTACAATTTCGGCGGCAAGCTCTCCAACCCCGTTCTCATTCTGACGATCAATGTCGGCGTCAACGGAGGGGTGGCGCAACCCTACGCCTTCGATACGGGCTCCGCGGTCTTCCTGGCCCCAGGCAGTGTTTTCGCGGGCACGACGTCACCCGTCCTGGCGTCAGGCAACATCGATACCTACGGGGGCACCAACACGTTCGCCGGCAACGTCTATCAGGTGACGGCTCAGTCGCTTCAATTTTACGCCACGCCGGGAGCGACGTCCGGCGGAATCTCGCTGGGCACGTCGGGCAATTACAACGTCGCCTCGTACGCGACGCTCAATGGCAAGACCTCGGTCGCGCAGCCGTTCGGGACCGCAGCCGTCGGTGCTTTCGGTGCCGACGCGCAGGCCTTCACCCTGTCGGGCACGAATGTCGGTCTCGGCAGCGTCCTTGGGCAAGCCGTCGTGGCAAACACCACGGCGGGCTATGTAGTCTCGGCGAACGGCCAGAGTCTGGCGGCACTGAATTCGCTGCTGGGGACCAGCATTCCCGGTGGTCCGGCGACGACAGCGCAGCAGTCCGTCCAGAGCGTTCCGCAATCCGTGACGAGCTGCAACCCCTGCGTCACGCTGGGTCTCACGCCGGCGCTGCTCGCCCAATTCCTGCCGATGAACACCGTCAATGCGGCTCCGAGTAGCGCGATGACGCTGTTTCCGAATTCCAATGTGGCTGGAATCGACAAATTCGTGCCGTTCAATTTTACGCTGAGCTCCGGCTCGAGCAGCGCCAGCGAGCAGTTCACGCGATCGGTCTCGCTGGATTCGGGCTGGACCGACTTCAAGCTGCAATTTGCCGGCAGCCTGTCGAATTTCCCAAATCCCCAGCTCACGATCTCCGCGCAAGCCGGCGGCACCCAGCAGACGTTCAACATCGCCTCTGCGACCGGCGTGCCGTCTCCCTTCAATCTCGCGAACTCGACGCCTTCCGAGAATTACCTGGGCATCGGGTTCTTCGAGGCGAATTCGGTGCTGTTCGATCTGACGGGTCAGCAGGTCGGATACTCCCCGAATTTCGTCACCGCCGCGAACATTTCCACGACGCAGACGCTCGTGATCGACTCCAGCTCCGTGCCGCTCGGTCTGGCTGGCGTGATCTCTGGCCCCGGCGGCGTGTCGGTGGAAGCGGGAGGCTCGGCGACCCTGAGCGGCACCAACACCTACACGGGGGCGACGTCGATTTCGGGGGCTGGCTCCTATCTTGCGCTGGTCGGTCCCGGCACCATCGCCGCGTCCAGCGGCGTCACGGTGTCCGCGGGAGGATTGTTCGATGTTTCGAACGCGAGTGCGATGGCCACGATCAAGTCGCTGGCGGGCGATGCCAATGGATTTGTCTGGCTCGGCTCCAACGCCCTGGCGCTGTCGGCCGCGAGTGGACAGTTCGGCGGCACGATCGCCGGCAGCGGCGGGTTCGCGCTGATGTCAGGGAGCGAGACGCTCTCGGGTACAAACGCCTACACGGGGATGACGTTAGTCGGCGGCGGGACCTTAACCGTCAACGGATCGATTGCGAATTCCGCGCTGACGGTCGTTGGTCCCGGCGCGGCGCTGATCGGCACGGGCACGGTCGGCTCTCTGGCCGTGATGAGTGGAGGCACATTCGCGCCGGCATGGGGCGTGCATGGCGGCGCGATGACCATCGCCGGCGATCTGTCGCTGGCGACTGGCGCTGGTTACGGCGTGCAGTTGACCTCTGGAGGCTCCACGCACGCCGACATCGGCGGCAATGCGTTCCTTGCCGGCATCGTCGAGGCGGCGTTCGCGCCGGGGGCATCTGCCTCGAAGTCGTACGACATCCTGCATGCGGCTGGTCTCAGCGGCACCACGTTCGACGGAGTGGCGGCGCTGCCGAACTTTGCCGCGAGCCTGAGCTACAGCAGCACCGAAGTGGTCCTGAATCTGACGGCGCAGCTTGGCCGGTCGTCGACCCTCAATGCCAATCAGCAAAATGTGGCCGCCGCGATCGATGGTTACTTCAACAACGGCGGAACGCTGCCGCCGGCTTTCGTGACGCTGTTCGGCCTCACCGGCAGCAACCTCGGCAACGGGGTGAGCCAGGCCTTGGGTGAATTGGGCACGGGCTCGCAGCAGACTACGTTCAATGCCATGGGCCAGTTCATGGGGGTGATGACCGATCCCTTCAAGAACCGGAACGGCTCCGCCGATCCGACGCCAAATGCGGCCGGCTACGCCGATGAAGCGCTGGGTTACGCGGCCGCCAAGCGCGATGCCTATGCGATGTTTACCAAGGCGCCGCCGGCCGCCTTCGTGCAGCGCTGGAGCGTGTGGGCGTCAGGCTTCGGCGGTTCGCAGACCACCGACAGCAATGCGGCGGTGGGATCGAACAACACGACCAGCAGCATCTCAGGTACCGCCGTCGGCGCCGACTATCTGTTCTCGCCGAACACCATTGCCGGCTTCGCGCTCGCGGGCGGCGGCACCAATTTCAGCGTCGACGGGATGGGCTCGGGCCGATCCGACCTGTTCCAGGCCGGTGCCTATGTTCGCCACACCGAAGGCGCGGCCTATGTCTCGGCGGCGCTGGCCTATGGCTGGCAGGACATCACCACCAACCGCACCGTCACGATTGCCGGCACCGACCAGCTCCGTGCCGAGTTCAACGCGAACGCGTATTCGGGACGCATCGAAGGCGGCTATCGCTTCGTGGCGCCCTGGGCCGGCGGCCTCGGCATCACGCCCTACGCCGCGGGCCAGTTCACGACGTTCGATCTGCCTGGCTATGCCGAGCAGGCCGTGGTCGGCTCACCGGCCTTCGCGCTCGCCTATGGTGCGAAGAGCGTGACCGATGCCCGCAGCGAACTGGGCATCCGCACCGACAGGTCCTTTGCCGTGGCGAACGGCATCCTGACCCTGCGCAGCCGCTTCGCCTGGGCGCATGACTACGACCCGGATCGGTCGATCGCGGCGACCTTCCAGGCGCTGCCCGGTGCGAGCTTCGTCGTTGGCGGCGCGGCGCAGGCTGCCGACTCCGCGCTGACCACAGCATCTATCGAGATGAAATGGGTGAACGGCTGGTCGGCCGGGGCCACCTTCGAAGGCGAGTTCTCCAACGTCACGAGTTCCTACGCCGGCAAGGGGGTTGTGAGATACGCCTGGTAGGAATCCTCAGCACCCTCGGCAAATGCCTCTGATCTTTCGATCGACGAGCGCCTCCTCCTGATCGATGATCTGCTGAGACGCGGATATCGATGCGGGAAGATCGATCGCACGCGGCTGGCGGTGGCCGACCGGTGCCGACCACGGCCGGGTCGTCATTTCGTTTGACGCATATGCGCTCGGCGCCTGGATCGTCGTTTGTGCGAGGACCGCGGCTACGATTGCCGCCGACCGAATTGCAACCAGGCCAAATCGTTCAAGATTCCGTTCGAGATTGATCACCGAAGCCTCCGTGAAGGATTCACGGCGCATGAGTGCGCCTCTGATGGACCTATTCGCGTCAGAGCTGTGATATTCCCGGATCGTGCGTTCTTGCTCGCAGGCCGAAGTGCTCGCGCTTTGGTGATCGCAGATGATGAAATAATTCCGGGCGTTCACCGCACTTGGTTTCAGGAGCCGGGCGTGCCTGGCTTCAACCAACGTGTGGAGAGAACCATGACCAAATTGATTTTCGTGGCGGCTGCCCTGGTCGCGGCTGCCGCATACACCACCGAGGCCTCTGCCGCCCGCAAGGTCGCGTCGCGGGCCACCCAGGCCACGACAACGGCCAAGACCGACGTCGATTGTGTGCGCGCTCCGAACGTCGGATCGTACGCCACCGCGCCCTATGCGATGCCGCCTTGCATGCCCGGGACGATGCGCTGACGATGTCGGCCGGCCTGATCTTCGACGGACGAACTCAATAACAAAAAGCCCCGGACGCGATGTCCGGGGCTTGGTCTCATCTGTGATGATCAGCCTATTCCGGCTTGCCGATCGAGACCTTCAGCGTGCCGACGCCGTCGACGCCGCATTCCAGCTTGTCGCCGGGCTGCAACTGCGACACGCCGGCGGGCGTTCCCGTCATGATGATGTCGCCGGCGGCAAGCTTCACCTGCTGGGAGAGCTGCCAGATGATTTCGGGCACGCTCCAGATCAGCTCCGTGAGGTCGCCCTTCTGGGCTTCCTTGCCGTTGACGGTGAGCCAGATCTTGCCCTGCGAGGGATGGCCGATCTTCGATGCCGGCTCGATCGCGGAGCAGGGCGCGGAATAGTCGAACGACTTGCCGACTTCCCACGGACGCTCCTTCTTGCGCGAGGCGATCTGCAGGTCGCGGCGGGTCAGGTCGATGCCGACGGCATAGCCGTAGACATGCTCGAGCGCTTTGTCGGCGGGGATGTTCAGGCCGCCACTCTTCATCGCGACGACCAGCTCGACCTCGTGATGCAAATCCTTGGTCAGCGGCGGGTAGGGAATGGTGGTGCCATCAGGCACCAGCATGTCGGCATGCTTGGCGAAGAAGAACGGCGGCGCGCGCTCGTCATTGCCCATCTCGCGGATGTGCTCGAGATAGTTGCGGCCGACGCACCAGATGCGGCGCACCGGATAGACGCCGGACTCGCCAACGACGGGGAGCGAGGGCTGCGGCGGGAGCGGGATGACAGTGGATGCGGCGTTCATGAGAGGATCTCGCTGCTCGTGAGGTGATGAACTGGATTTAGCCGGTCGCGCTGATCGGCGCCAGCGCCGGCGGCGACACGTCGTGGTGATGCTGCAGGCGGAAGAACGAGGCGTAGCGGCCGCCGCGACGCAGCAGCTCCTCGTGCCGGCCACGCTCGACGATCTCGCCGCCCTCGACCACCAGGATGGCGTCGGCATGCATGATGGTGTGCAGGCGGTGCGCGATCACGATCGTGGTGCGGTTCTGGCAGAGATGCTCGATCGCTTCCTGCACCTGCTTCTCGGATTCGGAATCGAGAGCGGCGGTGGCCTCGTCGAGCAGGATGATCGGGGCGTTCTTGATCAGCGCGCGGGCGACCGCGATGCGCTGGCGCTGCCCGCCGGAGAGCTGGGTGCCGTGCTCGCCGACCGGCGTGTCGTAGCCGAGCGGAAAGCTCGTGATGAAGTCGTGGGCGCAGGCGGCCTTCGCCGCATCGACGATCTGCGCGTCGGTCGCGCCTTCCGTGCCGAAAGCGATGTTGTTGCGGATGCTGTCGCGGAACAGATAGACGTCCTGGCCGACATAGGCGGTCTGCCGACGCAGCGACTTGCGCGACACCGCCGAGATCGACTGCCCGTCGATCAGGATCTCGCCCTGGGTCGCCTCGTAGAAGCGGAGCAACAGGGCCAGCACCGTCGACTTGCCGCCGCCGGAGGGGCCGACCAGCGCGGTGACCTTGCCGGGCTCGGCCATGAAGCTCATGCGGTTCAGCACCGGCTCACTGGGCCGATAGGCGAAGCTGACGTCGCGCAGCTCGATCCGCGCGTCGGTCAGTTTCAGCGCCGGCTTGTCGTTATCGGCGTGTTCGGTTGCCGGACTGTCGACGACCTCGAGCAGCATCCGCGCGCCGACCAGCTGGCTGTTGAGGTCGATGTTGAGCCGGGACAGCCGCTTGGCCGGTTCGGTCGCCAGCAGGAAGGCGGTCATGAAGGAGAAGAACTGGCCCGGCGTCGCACCGAGCGCGACCACGCTGTAGCCGCCATAGAGCAGGCAGCCCGCGACCGCGAAGCCGCCCAGGGTCTCCATCAGCGGATTGGCGCGGTTGGCAACGCGCGCCATCTTGTTGGCATTCTGCTCGACTGCGGCGATATTCTCGTCGATGCGCCGCTGCATGGTCTCTTCCAGCGTGAACGCCTTGACGGTGCGGATGCCCTGCAGCGATTCCTGCATCGTCTCCATGATGTCGGCGGTGCCGGTGAACTGATTGTAGGCGAGCCCCTTGATCCGCTTCACCAGCTTGCGCAGCATCAGCATCGCCGGCGGCACCACCACGAGGCCGATCAGCGACAGGATCGGATCCTGAAACACCATCACGCCGACCAGGCTGATCAGCATCATCAAGTCGCGCCCGACCGCGTTGACCAGCATGCTCAGCACATCGGTGATCGATTTGGCGCCGGCGGTCATCCGCGCCAGGAATTCGGAGGAGTGACGCGCCGAGAAGAAGCCGATGCTCTCGCTCATCAGCTTGGCAAACAGCTGCCGCTGGTTGTTGGCGAGGATGGCGTTGGAGATCTTGTTGAGGATCACGGTGTGGCCGTAGGTCGCCACGCCCTTGATGAACAGCAACAGCACGGTGACGCCCGACAGCACCGCGATGCCGACGACGTTCTTGTCGATATAGGCCTGGTTGATCACCTGGCCGAGGATATAGGCCGAGCCCGCGGTCGCGCCCGCCGCGATCCCCATCAGCACGAACGCGACGAGATAGCGGCGCCAGAAGGCGACCCCCTGTTCCATGACCAGGCGGCGAATCAGGACCGCCGCGCCATAAGGATCGTCGGTGATTTTCTTAGGAGATTGAGCCATCCGCGTTCCATTGACGGCAAGCGCTGCTTGCCGTCAAGTTCGGAGACTCCTTGCCCGCTTGGCGGGGCTTTTTCAAGCCCAATAACGGCTTGATTTTTAGGCCGATTCTGCCTGCTGCGGGAGGCCGCCGCGCTCCCGGAACAGCTTCTCCTCCCAGGCCAGCGCGTGGCTCGCGATGGTCTCGAGATCGTCATAGCGCGGCGTCCAGTCCAGAGCCGAACGCAGCCGGCCGGTGTCGGCGACCATGGCCGTGATGTCGCCCGGCCGGCGCGCGGCGTAGGCGACGGCGAAATTACGCATCGAGACCCGGCGCACCGCTTCGATCGTCTCCAGCACCGAATAGCCGCGGCCGTAGCCGCAGTTCAGCGTTATCGACTGGCCGCCGGCGCGCAAATACGACAGCGCCGAGCGATGTGCCTCGGCGAGATCGCTGACATGGATGAAGTCCCTGACACAGCTGCCGTCCGGCGTCGGATAATCGGTGCCGAACACGTCGACCTTGGCGCGCTGGCCGGTCGCCGCCTCGACCGCGATCTTCAGGAGATGCGTGGCGCCGAGGGTGGCGAGCCCGACGCGGCCTTTCGGATCGGCGCCGGCGACGTTGAAATAGCGCAGCACGACATAGCTCATGCCATGCGCGGAGGCCACATCATGCAGCATGATCTCGGTCATCAGCTTCGATGAGCCGTAGGGCGACAGCGGCCGCGTCGGCGCGATCTCGGGCACCGGGACCTGGTCCGGGTTGCCGTAGACCGCCGCGGTCGAGGAGAAGATGAAGCGGCTGACGCCGCCCTTCACCGCCGCATTGAGCAGGCTGCGCGTCGTCATGGTGTTGTTGCGGTAGTAGCCGAGCGGATCGCGCATCGAGTCCGGGACCACGACCGAGCCGGCGAAATGGATGATGCTCTCGATTCCGTGCTGGGCGATCACGCCCTCGACCAGGTTCTCGTCGCCGGCATCACCGATGAACAGCGGCACGCCCTCCGGCAGGAAGGCGGAGAAGCCTGTGGACAGATTGTCGATCACGACGACGCTCTCGCCGGCATCGACCAGCGCATGAACCATGTGACTTCCGATATAGCCGGCGCCGCCGGTCACAAGCACGGTCATGGATGCAATTCTCCCGATCTCGTTTGGCGGTAATGCTAGCGGGAGCGCGGTGAAGAGTGGGTTTCGTCGCGGCCGAACTGGCCACTATGCTTAATGTTGCGTATAGGAACTGGCGCGAAACGGAGATCTGCGTGCCGATCGAGAACACATCTGCCGACGAGTTGCAGCTGATCGTGCCGAATCTGCACAGACGCTATTCGGGCGTCACCGCAACCAACCGCATGGTCGCGCCGAAGCTCGCAGCGATGTTCCGTGCAGCCTGGTTCGGCTCGCATCGGCCCGACGGCATTGCCGCGATCGGACCAACCGATCTGATGCGGCTATGGCGCCGCGCGCGGCCCGTGATCTGGCATGCGCGGCGCAACGACGAGATGATCGCGGGGCTCATGCTGCGCGGGCTCGGCTGGCCGCTGAAATTGCTGTTCACCTCGGCGGCGCAGCGTCATCACACCTGGCTGACGCGCTGGCTGATCGGCAAGATGGACGCGGTTATCGCGACCAGCCCACTATCGGCATCCTATCTGAAGCGCGAGGCCACGGTGGTGATGCATGGCGTCGACACCATCAGCTACGCGCCGCCGGCCGATCGTGCCGCCGCCTTTGCCGAGAGCGGATTGCCGGGGCGCTACGCGATCGGATGTTTCGGACGGGTGCGCGCGCAGAAGGGCAGCGATGTGTTCGTCGATGCGATGTGCCGATTGCTGCCGCGCTATCCCGATTTCACCGCTGTCATCGTCGGCGCCGTGGTGCCGGAGCAGCAGGCCTTTGCCAATGACCTGAAAAGGCGCATCGAGGCCGCGGGGCTGCAATCACGCATCGTCATCACCGGCGAGCTGCCGATCGAGGACGTCGCGCGCTGGTACCAGCGGCTGACGATCTATGCCTTCACCTCGCGCAACGAAGGTTTTGGCCTGACCTTGATCGAGGCGATGTCGGCCGGCGCGGCGCTGGTGGCGTCGCGCGCGGGTGCGGCCGAATTCGTCGTCGAGGACGGCGTCACCGGCGTGCTGACGCCGCCCGGCGACGTCGATGCGCTGGTGGCGGCGCTGGAGCCGTTGATGCGCGATCCGACTTCTGCGGCCGCGATCGGCGCGCGGGCGCGAGCGCGCGTTGTGGACAAGTTCAGCCTCGATGCCGAAGCGAACGCGATTGCCGCGGTCTACCGCACGCTGATCTGAGCCAGCACCCGCTGCGCGATGTCGACGACCTCTTCGGCGGCAATGTCGCGCATGCAGCGGTGATCGTTCATCGTGCAAATTGTGCGTTGACAGGGCTGGCACGACAGCTTGGACTTGGTCTGCCGCACCGTCGCGGCGAGGCCGTTGAGCGGGGCCCAGAGATAGGGGTCGGTCGGGCCGAAGATGCCCATGGTCGGCGTGCCGATTGCCGCCGCGATGTGCATTAGCCCGGAATCGTTGGTGACGGCGACGCTGGCTGCGGCCATCGCCAGCGCGCCGTTGCGCAGATCGGTGCCGGTGAGGTCGCGAACCCGCGCGCCGCCGACGGCTGTGATCTCCTGGGCGAGCGCCTTTTCGCCGGGGCCGCCGACCACCCAGACGTCGAAACCGCGTTCGGCGAACAGCCGCGCGGCTTCCGGATAATAAGTCCAGCGCTTCGAGGCGCCGACCGATCCGGGCCCGAGCGCAATAGAAGGACCCGTGCCGAGCCCATTGGCCTGGCGCCAGCTGATGACCTCGTCGGCGGAGACCCGCAGCTGCGGCACCGGCCATTCCGGGGGGAGCTTGGCGCCATCGGGCAGCGCCAGCGCGGCATTCTTGTCGATGAAGCGCGGCAGGGCCTTCTCGCCCCAGCGCATCTTGTTGATAAGTCCGAACCGCGCTTCGCCGAAGAAACCCACCCGTTCCGGGATCCCGGCCAGCGCAGGGGCGATGGCGGCTTTCCAGGTGCGCGGCAGCACCAGGGCGGTTCCGTAGCCGCGGGAGCGCAGTTCCGCCGCCAGCGCCCGTTGCCTGGCCACCGCAAGCCGGCCGCGCGGCAGGTCCCAGACGATGCCGGAGCGGACGCCCGGCATATAATCGACCAGCGGCGCACATTGCGAGGTCACCAGCAGGTCAACCGGCCGGTTCGGCCAGCGCTGGTTCAACACCCGGACCACCGTGTGGCCGCGAACGAAATCGCCAATCCACATATAGGGGACGACCAGGATCGGGCGGCTATCCGCCGCATCCTCGGTCTCGATCCCTAATATTGAATCATAATTCATATCTACAAGTGCGCCGGATGGGGTCAATCGCGGCCACGTCGGTATCTGGTCCGCGTCGGGAGGTAAAGCGCCGTTGCCTGTGGCGCGGGAGTGGGGCAAAGCTGGCGGCCACAATGGGTTTGGGCAGGATTTCGGTATGTTTCTGGTAACCGGGGGTGCCGGTTTTATCGGATCGAACGTCGTGGCCGCGTTGAACGACGCCGGCCACAGCAACGTTGCGGTCTGCGATATCCTTGGGCACGACGGCAAATGGCGGAACCTGGCCAAGCGCCAGCTCGCCGATTTCGTGCCGCCGGCGGAACTCATGGAGTGGCTACGTGGCCGCCGGCTGGACGCCATCATCCACCTCGGTGCGATCTCCTCTACAACAGCGACCGACGGCGATCTCGTCATGGAGGCCAATTTCAAGACTCCGCTGCGGCTGCTCGACTGGTGCACGGCCAACACCACGCCGTTGATCTATGCCTCGTCGGCGGCGACCTATGGTGACGGCGAGCAGGGATTTGCCGACGATGGGTCGGTCGCGGCGCTGAAGCGGCTGCGTCCGATGAACCTCTACGGCTGGAGCAAAAATCTGTTCGATCTCGCGGTCGCGGAGCGCGCGGCAAAGGGCGAACGACTGCCGCCGCAATGGGCCGGGCTGAAGTTCTTCAACGTGTTCGGCCCCAATGAATATCACAAGGGCACGATGATGAGCGTGCTGGCCCGCCGCTTCGACGACATCAAACAAGGCCGCGCCGTGCAATTGTTCAAGTCGCATCGCGACGGGATTGCCGACGGCGACCAGCGCCGCGACTTCATCTATGTCGACGACGTCGTGCGGGTGATGATGTGGCTGCTCGCGACGCCACAGGTCTCGGGGCTGTTCAATGTCGGAACCGGCAAGGCGCGCAGCTTCAAGGATATGATCGTCGCGGCCTACAGTGCGCTCGGCGCGCCGCCGAATATCCAGTATGTGGACATGCCTGAGCAGATTCGCGGCAGTTACCAATATTTCACCCAGAGCGAGGTCGATCGTCTCGCCCGCGCAGGATACAACGGCGGCTTCACTGCGCTGGAAGACGCGGTCGACGCCTATGTGAAGGGTTTCCTCAACCGCACCGATCGCTATCGCTGAGACACCGATGTTCGATTTTGAAGCCCTCTCGCATGCGATCTCCGGCCAGACCGTGCTCTGCATCGGCGACCTCATGCTCGACGAGTTCGTCTACGGCGACGTGTCGCGGATCTCGCCGGAGGCGCCGGCGCCTGTCATCGCGGTCCGGCGCAGCGAGACCAATATCGGCGGCGCCGGCAACGTCGCGCGCAACATCGCCTCGCTCGGCGGACGCTGCATCTTCGTCGGCCTGATCGGCGAGGATGCCGCCGGCGCGACGTTGGCCGCGGCGCTGGCCAAGGAGACCGGCATCGAAAGCGTGCTGGTGCGCGATCCCGCCCGCCCCACCACGCGCAAGGTGCGTTTCGTTTCCGAGCATTTTTCCACCCACATGCTGCGCTCCGATTGGGAGCTTGCCGCCCCGGCAGCGCCTGACATCGAGCAGCAGCTGATCGATGCGATCCTGCCGCAGCTTGCGCGCGCCGACATCGTGCTGCTGTCCGATTACGCCAAGGGCGTGCTGACCGCGCGCGTAATCCGCAACGTGATCGATGCCGCGCGCAAGGCCGGCAAGCGCGTGATCGTCGATCCGAAGAGCGCCAATCTCGCGATCTACCGCGGCGCCACCGTGCTGACGCCGAATCGCAAGGAGTTTGCCGAGGCGACCCGCAGCCGCGCCGATAGCCATGAGAGCATCGCACAGGCCGCGCCGGACGCGATGGTCCTCGCGGATTGCGAGGCGATGCTGGTGACGCAGGGCGAGCACGGCATGACGCTGGTGACGCGTGCGGGCGAGGCGGTTCATGTTCCGGCGCTGCCGGTCAAGGTGCGTGACGTCTCGGGCGCCGGCGACACCGTGGCTGCGATGCTGGCGCTGGCGTTGGCCGGCGGAGCCGACTGGGAAAGCGCGTTGCGGATGGCGAGCGCCGCGGCCGCGGTCGCGGTCGGCAAGACCGGCACCGCAATTGTGACGCCGGACGAACTGCGGCGAAAGATTCTGCCACATGCCTCGCTCGCGGCCGAAGACAAGATCGTCGCGGCCGGCGGCGACATCGAAGCGAATCTGGCGGATTGGCGGGCGCAGGATCTGCGCATCGGCTTCACCAATGGTTGCTTCGATATCCTGCATCCCGGTCACGTCAAGGTGCTGACGGCGGCACGCCGCGCCTGCGACCGCCTCGTCGTCGGCCTCAACAGCGACGCCTCGGTGAAGCGGCTGAAGGGCGAGGGGCGTCCGGTGCAGGACGAACGCGCCCGCGCCGAGGTGCTGGCAGCGCTCGAAGCCGTCGATCTCGTCGCGATCTTCGAGGATGACACTCCGATCGATCTGATCACCCAGGTGCGGCCGAGCGTGCTGGTCAAGGGCGGCGACTACACCCGCGAGCAGGTGGTCGGATATGAGATCGTCGAAGCTGAAGGCGGCGAGGTGGTGCTGGTCGACATCCTGCCCGGCCACAGCACGACGTCGCTGGTCGATCGCGCCCGCGGAGGCAAGGCGTGAGCGCGAGCATGACCACCTCGGCGGCAGCCCCGGCGTTGCCGGCCTGGCGCGATCCGGAGTGCTGGCAGACGAGCGCCGACGTGGTCGCGGTCCTGCTCGCGCTGTCGTTGCCGTGGTCGACCTCGCTGGTCGGCATCTTTGGCGTGGTGCTGCTGATCGCGGTGGCACCGACGCTCGACCTGAAGGCGTATTGGGCGCTGCTGAAGCAGCCGATCTGCGTGGCGCCGATCGCGCTGTTCATGCTGGCACTCGCCGGCACGCTGTGGTCGGACGCCGCCTGGGGTGCCAGATTGTACGCGGTCGGGCCGACGGCGAAGCTGCTGGTGCTTCCGGTCCTGTTTTATCACTTTCAGCGCTCGACGCGTGGGATGTGGGTGTTCGCGGCCTTCCTCGTCTCCTGCACGCTGCTGATGCTGATGTCCTGGCTGGTGCTGCTGCATCCCGAGTTCGTGCTGAAGCATCCGGAGGCCGCCGAGCGCGGCATCTTCGTCAAGAACTACATCGACCAAAGCCAGGAGTTCGCGCTGTGCGCGGTCGCGCTGGCTTATCCGATCGGCACGCTGCTGCGGGAAAAACGGATCGCGCTGGCCGCACTGCTGATCGCGATCGCCCTGGGCTTGTTCGCCAACATGGCCTTCGTGGTGGTGTCGCGGACCGTGCTGGTCACCGTTCCGATCATGTTCGCGGCGGTCGCGCTGTTCCATCTGCGCTGGCGCAGCATCGTGCTGATCCTGTGCGCGGCGGCCGCGCTCGTCGTGGTGGCCTGGTATTCCTCGCCGCAACTACGATGGACCGTCGAGACGTTCAGCCGCGACTACGAGATCTACAAGGAGCGCAACGCTCCGACCTCGATCGGGCTCCGGCTCGAGTTCTGGCGAAAGTCGCTCGGCTTCTTTGCCGAGGCGCCGGTGGTCGGCCACGGCACCGGAGCGACCCGTGGCCTGTTCGAGCGCGTCGCGACGCCCGTCAAGAACCTGGCCTCGAGCGAGGTGATCGGCAATCCGCACAATCAGACGCTGAACGTCGCGGTGCAGTGGGGCATTGTCGGCGTCGTCGTGCTGTATGCGATGTGGATCCTGCACCTGCTGCTGTTCCGCGGCGACGGGCTCGTCAACTGGATCGGGCTGCTTGTCGTGGTGCAGAACATCTTCACCTCGCTGTTCAACTCGCACATCTTCGATTTCCACGAAGGCTGGATGTACGTGCTGGGCGTCGGGGTCGCCGGCGGCATGATGCTGAGAGCGCGATCGGCGGAGGTCGGGGAACCTGAACGCCCAATCTGTCCATGATCGCTGGCATGCGCACGGCAGATACGCTATCAGCCTTGCCAGCCTTGTAATGTCTCGTCGCGAAACCCCCAGTTGCGGATAACCCTCTCGTCACATGATGCGCCTGCCACACTTTACTCAGCGCAACGTCCTGATACTGACCCATGACGCATTCGCGACGGCGGCTGCGTTGCTCGGGAGCTTTTATCTGCGTTTCGAGGGCAACCTGCTCACCGAGCGGTTGCCGCTGCTGCTGCAACTCCTGCCCTGGTTCGTCCTGTTCAGCGTGGCGGTCTGCTATCTCTTCAACCTGACGACGGCGAAATGGCGCTTTACGTCGCTGCCGGATGCGCTGAACATCCTGCGGGTCGCGGCGCTGCTGACGCTGGCGCTCGTGGTGCTGGATTACGTCTTCATCTTCACCGGGATGAATTCGCACGGCTTTGTCTTCCTTGGCCGCATCACGATCGTCCTGTTCTTCTTCCTCGAAGTGTTCGCCCTGAGCGCGCTGCGGCTGGGCTATCGTTATTTCCGCTATTCGCGGACGCGCCATCACGCCCGCACCGACGACGCGGCGCCCGCGCTGCTGGTCGGACGCACCGCCGACGCGGAGGTCGTGCTGCGTGGCATCGAGAACGGCGCCATCAAGCGGATCTGGCCGGTCGGCATATTGTCGCCATCGCAGTCCGACCGCGGTCAGAAGATCCGCAACATTCCCGTGCTCGGCGGGGTCGACGACATCGAGACCGTGATTCGCGACTTCGAAACCCGCCAGCGGCCGATCAAGCGCGTGGTCATGACACCGTCGGCGTTCGAGCCGGAGGCCCATCCGGACAGCGTGCTGATGCGCGCCAAGCGGCTTGGCGTGATGGTCAGCCGCCTGCCGTCGCTGGAGGGCGGCGATGCGCCGCGGCTGACCAATGTCGCGGTCGAGGACCTGCTACTGCGCCCGAGCGAGAAGATCGACTACGCGCGGCTCGAGACGCTGGTGAAGGGCAAGTCCGTCATCGTGACCGGCGGCGGCGGCTCGATCGGCGCGGAAATCTGCGACCGGGTTGCGACCTTCGGCGCGGCCCGCCTGCTGGTGATCGAGAATTCGGAGCCGGCGCTCTATGCGGTCACCGAAGCTCTCGCAGCCCGCGACACCGGCGCGGTGGTCGAGGGCCGGATCGCCGATATCAGGGACCGCGAGCGCATCACGCGGCTGATGAGCGAGTTCAAGCCGGACATCGTGTTCCATGCAGCCGCGCTCAAGCATGTGCCGATCCTGGAGCGCGACTGGAGCGAAGGCGTCAAGACCAACATCTTCGGCTCGGTCAACGTCGCCGATGCCGCGCTCGCCGCCGGCGCCACCGCCATGGTGATGATCTCGACCGACAAGGCGATCGAACCGGTGTCGATGCTCGGCCTGACCAAGCGCTTCGCCGAAATGTATTGCCAGGCGCTCGACCACGACCTGATGGCGCAGGCGGTCGGCAAGCCGCATATGCGCCTGATCTCGGTGCGGTTCGGCAACGTGCTGGCGTCCAACGGCTCGGTGGTGCCGAAGTTCAAGGCCCAGATCGAGGCTGGCGGCCCGATCACGGTCACGCATCCGGACATGGTCCGCTACTTCATGACGATCCGCGAAGCCTGCGACCTCGTGATCACGGCGGCGACGCACGCGATGACGCCGGCGCGGCCCGACGTCTCGGTCTACGTGCTCAACATGGGACAACCGGTCAAGATCGTCGATCTCGCCGAGCGGATGATCCGCCTGTCGGGCTTGCAGCCCGGCGTCGATATCGAGGTCGTGTTCAGCGGCATGCGCCCGGGCGAGCGGCTGAACGAGATCCTGTTCGCGAGCCAGGAGCCGACGATCGAGATCGGCGTCGCCGGTATCATGGCGGCCAAACCGAATCAGCCGCCAATGTCGACGCTGCGCAAATGGCTGGCAGCGCTGGAGGAGGCAATCGCCAGGGATGACCGTGTAACCATCCGCGCCGTCCTGCAGGATGCCGTGCCTGAATTCGGATCGAACGCCGCCTGATCGAGCTGTCGCGCGATCGGCGTGGCGAGACCTTCGAAAGCCATTGATGCGCAAACCCCACAAAGTCGTCGTCGTCAGCCAGCATTATCCGCCGGATCACTCTACGACCGCCGCGATCATGGCGGCGATCGCCGAGCGGATCGCGCAGGACGCCGACGTTGTGGTCGTCTCCGGCATGCCGGGCTCCGCGCGAGCGCCTGCGCCGGGGCAGCCGACCGTGGTCGAGATCAGGAATTGGCTGCCGGGCAAGGCGGCGCTGATCAAACGTGCCTTGGCCGAGACCCTGTTCACCGGCCGGATCTTCTTCGCGCTGTTGACGCGGCTGCAGCGCGGCGACGTGGCGCTGACGGTGACCGCGCCGTTCGTGCTTCCTTACGCGGTGGCGACTGCCGCGCGGCTGAAGCGGGCGAAGTCGGCGCTGATCCTGCATGATTTGTTTCCCGACGTGCTTGTGATGTCCGGACTGCTGCGGCCGTCTTCCCTCGTCGCGCGGGCGATGCGCGGGATCAATGCGCTGATGTTCCACGCGCTGAACGCCGTCATCGTGATCGGACGCGACACCGAGAAGCTGTTGCTGCGCTATGGTGGGATGACGCCCGACAAGATCAGGTTCATTCCGAACTGGACCACGCTGACGCCCGCGATCCGCCCCGTGAGCCCGGACAACCCGTTTCGCAAGGCGATCGCGGCCCGCTTCGTGGTCGGGCTATCAGGCAATCTCGGCTTCACCCACGATCCGGACATCGTATTCGAGGCGGCGCGGCTGTTGCGGGGCGAGAGCGAAATCCATTTCCTGCTCTCGGGCTGGGGCATCGGCTTCGAGCGGTTGAAGGATATGCAAGCCGCTGCGAGCCTTGCCAATGTCACGCTGGTCGATCGCGTTGCGGATGAGGAACTCGACGCGTTACTCTCCAGCGCCGACGTCTGGCTTATTCCCTATCGCAAGGACGTTGCCGGCTTGTCGGTTCCGAGCCGGTTCTACAATCTGCTCGCCGCAGGCCGACCCGTGATTCTCGTTTCTGAACCCGAGGCCGAGGCAGCGCTGACCGTGAAGGAAAACAGACTTGGCTGGGTCGTGACACCAGGCCGATCCGATCAACTCGCTGATGCCGTCAGGCAGGCGTCGCAGGCCCAGGATCCCGCGATGGCCGAGCGCGCGGTTGCGGCAGCGCAGACCTTCAGCCCTGAACGGGCCTTGGGCAGCTACGCTGCGCTGGTTCGGGAATTGCTGTGCAATCGCGATGCGGAGCAGGCGGCATGAAGGACGGCCAACCGACGGTCCTGGTGACGGGCGCCAACGGCTTTGTCGGCCGCCATTTGGTGCCCATGCTTACCCGCAGCGGCTGGGCGGTGCGGCGCGCCGTGCGGACCCCCGCTCGGGATGCCAACGACGTGGTGATCGACGCACTCGGGCCGACGACCGACTGGCGCGACGCGCTCGCCGGCGTGGACGCCGTGGTTCATCTCGCCGCGCGCGTTCATCACCAGAACGAAGAGCATGCGATCGAGCTCTACCGCAACGTCAATATCGAGGGCACGCTGCATCTGGCACGCGGCGCGATCGCGGCCGGCGTAAAGGACTTCATCTTCGTCAGCACGATCCTGGTGCACGGGCGCAGCAATGGCGGGCGTCCACCGTTTCGCGAGGACGATGTTCTGACGCCCCGTGGCCTCTACGGAATGTCGAAGGCGGCCGCGGAAACCGGCCTGAAGGAGTTGGTGCCGGATAGCGGCATGAGGGCGACCGTCATCCGGCCGCCCCTGATCTACGGCGCCGGGGCAAAGGGGAACTTCGCGCTGCTCGAAAAGGCGGTGAGGCGCGGTGTCCCGCTTCCTCTTGCCAATGTCGACAACCGCCGCGCATTCCTCTCGGCGCAGAACCTGGCCTCGTTCGTCCTCTACCGTTTGGCGCACCCGGCAGGGGCATTCGATGTGTTTCTGGTCGCCGACAGCGAGCAGGTCTCGACGGGGGAGTTCATCGAGCGCCTCGCCCGCGCGGCACGGACGTCACCGCGCCTGTTCTGGTTGCCGACACCGCTGCTGAGCACATTGCTGAAGGCCAGCGGTCGCAAGGAAGCCAATGACAGCCTGCTCGGGTCGCTCGAGCTCGATCTCTCGAAGGCCGCCGGCATCGGATGGCGGCCGGCGATCAGCCTCGATGAAGGGTTGAGGCTCGCGTTGAATCAGGCAACATTCTGATCCGGTCTGTCGTCTCGGATCACGGCGTTCGCCGGCGCGAGAACCGGCGCAGCAGCACAGCGACCGCAAGCGCGCCGGCCAGCAGCAGGACGACATCAGCTGCAAGGGAGTTCAGGACGACCGAGGCGATCGCGAGCAGCGCCAGCGCAACATTGAGTGCGAAGACCTCGCTGACGACGCGCCACACCGCAAATCCGTTGTCGGTCGCGCGCTGATAGAAGTGCGAACGATGCGCGGCCCAGAATGGCTCGTGTCTCGCCATGCGGCGAAGCAGCGTCACCGTCGCGTCGGTGAGATAATACAGCGGCAGCAGCAGGGCTGCGGCAAATTGCTGATGCAGCGCGAGCTCCAGCAGGCACCAGCCGAGCAAGAGGCCGATCGGCAAGCTGCCGACGTCGCCCAGGAAGATCTTTGCGACCGGCCGGTTGAACGGCGAGAAGCCGAGCAACGCGCCGCACAGCGCGGCTGCGATGATCGTCGTCGCTGCCGGGACCTGGCCGAAGATGCCGAGCAGGGCGACCGCAACTGTAACAGGCACGGCCTCGGCTACCGTCATCAGGTCCAGCCCGTCCATGAAGTTGACGAGATTGACGAACCAGAGGCCGGCGACCAGCAGAAGAGCGCGCTCGAGCCATAGCGGGCAGGCGGGAACGATCCGGAGATCGCCTGACGCCGCGAACACTACGGCTGCGACGGCCAAGGCCTGCAGCAGCAGCCGCGGAACGACCGGCAACGACCGGATGTCATCGGCGAAACCGACCACGGCGATGAACAGGCAGGCCGCGAACACCGCTGATGGAATCGACAGGTTCGGCGAGCCTGCGAGCGTGATGACGATCCCGCCGGCGAGCAGCGTTGCCGCCGTCACCGCGATGCCGGCGCCCTGCGGCGTCGGTATCCGGTGCGAGGACCGCGCGTTCGGCTTCGCCAGCGCCACGCGAAGCAGCAGCGGCCGCGTCGCCTGGATCACGACAGCCGAGACCGATGCGGCCAGAACAGCTGCTATGAACGACAGGAGGATTTCAAAACTGGTCATTCTGGTCGACGGCCTATTCCGAACCTGACATTTCTCCTGGCAC
Source organism: Bradyrhizobium sp. LTSPM299 (assembly GCF_000938235.1). Classification (NCBI taxonomy): domain Bacteria; kingdom Pseudomonadati; phylum Pseudomonadota; class Alphaproteobacteria; order Hyphomicrobiales; family Nitrobacteraceae; genus Bradyrhizobium; species Bradyrhizobium sp. LTSPM299. Next base: position 2,630 of record NZ_JYMU01000081.1, on the reverse strand, counting down.
TTCGATCGGCTCGGTGCCCTTGGCGGCTTTTTCCGGGCTCAGGATCCATACCAGACCGCCGAAGATGCCGACCACGAACGACACCGCGCCGAACAGCAGCGAGACGTTGACGCCTTCATTGGCGATCAATCCGGCATATCCGAAGGCCAGCCCCATGGTGGCTTCGCGTACGCCCCAGCCCGCGATCGAGATCGGCATCATCGTGATCAGCATCACCGGCGGCAGGAGCTGGAAGATCTCGCCGAACGTCACCGGCGCGGTGATCGACTGCACCACGCACCAGCCGATCACGACCGCCATCACGTGAATCAGCAGGGACAGCACCGTCACCTTCAGCCCGCGGTCGCGGCTGAACAGCACCCGGTTTGCGATCACGGCACAGGCGTGCACATGATGCGTCGCCCACCAGCTCTTCAGCCAGGGCCACGGCAATAGGCCGATCAGCAGGAAACCGAACCCGGCCGCGAGCGCGGCGAGATCCAGCAGCAGCAATGCCGACCGGCCGTTGGGATCGGAAATCAACCGGTAGCTCCACGGCAGGGTTGCCGCGATGAGGACGGCAAGCGCGATAAGTCCGATCGCGCGATCGACGAAAATCGAGTAGGTCGCCGCGCGCCAGCCTGCGCCGCCACGCGCGACGAGCCACAGCCGCACCGCGTCGCCGCCAATCGAGGATGGCAGCGTCTGGTTGAAAAAGGTGCCGATCACGTTGAAGCGCATCGCCTGCCCGGTCTGCAGCGGCGCGCCGCATTCGACGCTGATCTCCCGCCAGCGCAGCACGCCGAGAAAGATCTGCAGGAAGGTGATCGCGATCGCCAGCGCGAGCCAGCCCAGGCTGCCGACCTGGATTCGCGCGGCGAGGTCATACAGATTGATCTTGCGCAGCGACAAATAGAGCAACGCGGCCGAGATCAGTATCTTGACGATAGAAAGCAGGATCCCGCGCATTTCGCCCGCGCTTGCCAGGTTGCAGAATGTGTCAAAAACAGCGCAAAACGGCTTCGCGCGCCCAAATTCGCCGCCTTGGTATGGTTTCCGCACCGATCTGGCAATAGCCGTACGGTCGGCACTTGCGACCGGCTTGACGGGGCGGTTAAAGAGACCGGAACGGGGACAGCCAACCGCTTACCGGGGTTATGATGCCGGTAAAATCCGGCTGGACGCGTGGATTCGCGTGATACTGCTCCGTGTCGGCCGCGGACACGACAGGATTTGAGGCATCGATGGATCGACGAATAATCCCCCTGATCATGTGCGGCGGCGCCGGCACGCGGCTGTGGCCGGCCTCGCGCGAGGTGCATCCGAAGCAGTTCCTGTCGCTGTTCGGGACGCGCTCGACCTTCCAGGAGACGCTGCTGCGGGTTTCGGACGCGGCGGTGTTCGAGTGCCCGATCGTGATCACCAACGAGGCCTACCGCTTCATGGTGCTGGAGCAACTGGCCGAGATCGGCCGCGAGGCCGATGTGCTGCTGGAGCCGATGCGGCGCGATTCAGGTCCGGCGATTGCGGCCAGTGCGGTATTCGCGCAAAGCCGCGACAAGGATGCGATCGTGCTGGCGCTCGCCGCCGATCATCTGCTGCGCGACACCGATGCCTTCGTGGCGGCCTGCCGCGCGGGACTGGTGGCCGCGGAAACGGGCCGCATCGTGACCTTCGGCGTCAAGCCGGAGCGGCCTGCCACCGAATATGGCTATATCAATCCCGGCGAGGTTGTCGCCGGCGAGGTGCGTGCGGTCGCAAAATTCGTCGAGAAGCCGGATGCGGCGACTGCGGCCAGTTATATCGATGCCGGCTATCTCTGGAACAGCGGCAACTTCATGTTCCGCGCCGCGATGCTGCTTGACGAATACCGCAACGTTGATGCGGACAGCATTGCCTCTGTCGAGGAGTCGGTTGCGAAGGCCGGACACGATCTCGGCTTCGTCAAGCTCGATGCACAGGCCTTTGCTGCGGCGAAAGCGATCTCGATCGACTATGCCGTCATGGAGAAGACGGCGCATGCGGCGGTGGTGCCGGTGGCGTGCGGCTGGTCGGACATCGGCTCGTGGCGCCAGGTCTGGGAGCTCTCCGACAAGGACAGCCAGGGCAACGCGGCGCGCGGGGCTGCCGTGTTCGAGGATTCCCGCAATTGCAACGTCACGACCGACCGCGCGCTGGTCGCGCTCGAAGGCGTCGACGATCTTGTCGTCGTCGCAACCCAGGATGCCGTGCTGGTGTCGCGGCAGCAGAACGCCAACGGGCTGAAGCGGCTGGTCGCCAAACTGAGGGTGACGGCGCCCGAGGTGACTGAGAACCACATCAAGGTGCATCGTCCCTGGGGCTCCTATCAGGCGGTCGACAATGGCGACCGCCACCAGGTCAAGCGCATCATTGTCAAGCCGGGCGGACGGCTGTCGCTGCAGAAGCATCACCACCGCTCCGAGCACTGGATCGTGGTGCGCGGTACGGCGCAGGTGACCGTCAACGAGCTGGTCAAGACCGTGCACGAGAACGAATCGATCTACATCCCGATCGGCGCAGTGCACCGGCTGGAGAACCCCGGCAAGATCCAGCTCGAGCTGATCGAGGTGCAGACCGGCAGTTACTTTGGCGAGGACGATATCATCCGCATCGAGGACGATTATCAGCGC